>JBGUET010000078.1:0-8816 GCA_041821225.1 Sedimentibacter sp. | reverse complement strand
ATTATCTTTTTTTTTGTTGAATAACTCAGAAACCAGTTTAACTGAGGTTAGTGCAAAGCCAACATACATGTTTATTCCAAAAACAAAGCCGCCAAAACCATAAAGCATAAGAGATCTAAAATATTTTTCTCCGAAAGAATTAAACATTTCATGAATCTTTTCTGGTTCCATTTTTTCGATTTCTTCTTTTGCAATTTTGTCGAATTCGACAGCCTTTAATATTTCATCTAAATTTCGTCTTAAACTTAGTATGCAGGAATCTACAAAACTATTTAAGATGTAGTCCTTAGATGTTTTATCAATAAAGGTGAAGTTTTCATTTATTGATTTCTCCACAATGCTAGTTAAAATAGCTTTTGCGGCAATTTCTGTTTCACTGTTATTAATGAGTTTCTTAACATAATTTACTGTTGAATTAATAAATTCTTCTTTGTCAACAATATCACATATATTCGCAGCACTTGTATAATTCTTGTATTCATTAAGTGATAGAGAAATTAATTTTTCAATTTCACCATCCTTGTTTAAAGCTCCAACTCCATTATCTAACAATACTTTTAGTTCTTCTTGAGATACACCGCTAAAAATCTCCTTAAACGAAGTTTTCATGAATTCATCAGATGCATAATTAATAAGAGCAGTAAGTTTGCTTATTATCTCATCTTCATTAATGTCAATTGTAGAGCATAATTGTGAGTGCATTGCACTCAGTTCTCCATCATAGGCATTTAGAATACTTTTTATGTCTTTAAAATAAATTACATTTAAAAGTTCACTTATTTTTTTGCTTCCAGAACGTTTAAATATTCCTTGGACCATTGGTTGTATTTTACCTGATATTTCAGTAAAATTTTCTGAAACAACAAATTTGTCAATCAATTCGTTAATTTGAATTTTATCAAGCCCCTTGTGTAGCACTTGGACCTTAGCTTTATAAAATTTTTCATCTAGTATGTTATTAGCAATTTCGCTGAGTTCTTCCTCTTTATCATCAATAAATTGTGGTATTTTCACTTGAATTATTTTTTTAAGAAGTTCATCTACAATATCATCTCCATCAACTATGGAATACATTCCTCTTTCAAGAAAACCCAGGTTGCTTTTAATTTCCGATTGAACCATTAACGCAATTCTTGGTTTGCTTTCCTTCACATTGTTTTTAATCATAGTAGAAATGTTTTGTAAAAGGACTGGCGTTTTTTTGTCTAAATACTCTTTTAATTTACCGTTGAAAAGGTCCTCGAAGTGCTTATCCTCATGAAAATATCTGTTAAATAAATTCACAGCACTTTGAGATGCTTTATCTCTAGAAGATTTAGACAAAATTATGCTCTTTATTTTACTAGATATAAAAATAGAAAATTCTTGTTTCTTTTCATCATCAAACAAATCATCAATTGTTTTATTTGTAAAATCGCTGTATTTATTCTGAAATGCAAGAATATAATTTTTTATGCTCTCTTTATCTAAGATAAATTCTTTTAGCTGTCCATAGTATTTCACTGTTAAGTGTTCAAATGATTCTTTAATATAAGTATTTGAAAATTTACTCTTAAGAGAATAATTGCTGTTTATTGACAAATAAAGACTATGGCTTAAAACATTTGTTTCTGAAAGTTTCACAGCACCTTGTTTGCTTAATTTTTTTATAACTTTATCAGTTAAAAATGCTGACAATTTAATGCCTTTAACTGTTTTATAAGCAAAATTTCCAATCTCATTAATATTCGCTGAGATTTTGTTTTTACCATAATAAAATAAACTTTTTACAATGTTTGTTTTATTGTTTATTAAAATATTATTTAAAGTTTCGTAATTATTATTTGCAACACTGCCTATAAAGCTTTCTTTAATATTCTCTTCATAAGTGGTAAACAACTCATTGATACTCTTTTTACTTAGTAAATTGCTATCAATAAATTGTGAGGTGCTTTTTGCAAAAGATTTTTGATTTTTAACTATAAAACCCAATGAAAAATGTCTAAGCAAAGGTATTTTTCTTAAAATCTTTATTTCTCTGTAAGGTTTAAACAGCATATTAATGGCTACAACATTAGTAAGAAAGCCAACAAAAGCATAGGTTATCATGCTTGAAACATTTAATTGTCCTAGGCTTGCAGGTGCATTTTGAAAAGTAGCCAATATGATACCTGCAGCAATTCCAAGCACTCCTCCAAAAAACATAATGGGCTTAAGTTCTTTCCCTATAAATTCATTTGCAAAAGCAACAAGGTCGTCATCGCTTAGCTTATTTAAATTAGAGGATGTTATTCCTTTTATTGATCCTTTTAATATAGAATCAATATTATCAATAACATAGGAACGCAGTGCTTCAGAGCTATTATTGGGTAAATTATCAATTTGATTTAGCTTATCTAACGCCTGAGATAGTTTAATAGTTTTGAATTTAGTTGCAGACAATTCAAACTGCTTATGAATTTCTTCTGATAATTTATCATATACAGCAATGCTTTTTAGAGAATTTTTTTCTTCAAAAGCAGTTGGAAGTATTGAGACAAACCATTTTTTAATAGTAGAAGAATTGCTGTCAGCAACTTTAGCTATAAAATTATTTGCATCTTTTGCTATTTCTTTAGCTTTTGTTTGATTTATCAAACTTTCTAAATTTACGTCCATCATGCTTTTGAATTTTCTATTTATCTTTTTATTAAACATTTCCATTGCAATTTTTGAAGTTAAAACAGCTTTATAATTTATACTATCTAAAGAATAATCTGGCATTATATCTTTTAAACTGATATTTGAAATATTGTTTAAAGCTTCATTGAAAAAACCTTCAAAGTTGGTATTAATATAATCAGAAAACAATTTAGCAGCCTTTAAAGATGTAAAATTATTTGTCTCTGCTTCTATTATTATTTCCCTTACTGATAAATTGTTCAGTAGTTCAATTATTTTAGAACTTATGCTTCCACTAAGTTTTTCAGGTTCAGTTACTTTTTCAACATAAGAAATTATTTTTTCAACTATACTATACTTTTTGCTAAGATTATTAAAATAGGTATTTTTTATTTTTGAAAGTAGTCTGCCCTTCATGCCATCTGACTCAATAATAACTTCATCAATGGCATCTTCAATAATATTATCAATTATGCTGCTGTTATCATTAATCCACTTAACTATTTTTTTAGTTAAGTGTGGTAAGTTTTCTGATATGTAGTTTTTTAAGCCTTCTTCGAAAGATGAATCTAGCAATTGAAATATGCTTTTGTCACAACTTTTTCCATAAGTAAATAGAGAATCAAACAAATTAAATATATTTTGCTGACCTTTTTCTGAGTTTATAAACTTAATAAAATCAACGCTAAGATTTGCCTTTAGTTCACTGCTGATATTAAAAAGGTCCTTTAGTTTTCTATTATAAAAAACTGTCTTTCCAGAAGAGAGAGTATTACTTAAATTTGCTGCATTTACAATATCATTGATGTATGGAGAAAAATCACTTGTTTTAATAGTACCAGCAAGTGCATTTGTGATATTTTGACATAGAATATCTACAGTGCTTTCGGTGCCTTTAAAAAGATTTTTAATTTTAAAATCTTTATTTTCATTATAAATTGACATTAAAACTGCTTCTGAAATAGGGGTATCTTTAAGAGCGTTTTGTAGTGTGATATAAATAGAGTCGCAAATTTTTTCTGATTGTGTTCTATTAAATATATCATCAATTTTTAAATTATCTATGATTAAATTTGTGATTTCAGACATATGCTCATTAATTATGCCCACCACAAATTTATCAGTGGAATTAACGCTTGAGTCGAAGCCACTTATGTCCGAAAATGTATTTATACCTACAATTTCATAAAGGCCTTCTTGAAAAAAGTCAGCAGTTAAACACTGAAATTTAGCTTTAAATGAGCTGTCATTAAGGATTTCGTGCAATTTTTCCTTGTTTATAATATCATTTTCAACCATGGTACTTAGATTGTCTATAAATTCGCTTCTTGTTTTTTTAATAACCCCCCCAATTTTCAAGGGTGTATATTCTTTAAAAAGCATGTTAATGGCATAATCATTGGTTATATAGCCAGAAGCTCCCCCAAGAATTGCCTGAGTTATGTAGTTTAGTAAAATGTCGTTCATTTTTGTTTCCTTTCATAGTTAATACCAACAAATTATATCATTATTTTTCAAATTTGCAAAATTATATTATAGATATATTGTATTATCTGCATAAATTATACAATATAGTCAATAATTAAAATTGTATTGATTTTTACTGCAAAATATTGTAAAATATAATAAATTAGCAGAATCTATTAGGAGGAATAAAGTAAATGAAAACGTATAGCACGGATAAAATTAGAAACGTTGCCTTAATTGGCCACAGTAGCTGTGGCAAAACAACATTGACGGAAGCACTTTTATACATTACTAATATTACGAACCGAATGGGTAAAGTTGAAGACGGAAATACAACTTCTGATTTTGATAAAGAAGAAAAAGACAGACAAGTTTCAATTGGCACTTCTATCATACCAATAGAGTATGACAATACTAAAATTAATTTTCTTGACACTCCTGGATATTTTGATTTTTTAGGCGAAGTATATGGGGCCCTAAGGGTTGCAAGCGGAGCTGTAATTGTAGTAGATGCAAGTTCAGGGGTGGAAGTTGGAACAGAAAAAGCATGGAAATACGCTGAACAAAGGAATTTGCCAAGAGTAATATTTTTAAACAAGATGGATAAAGAAAACGTTAAATTCAATGAAGTGCTTGAATCATTAAGAGAAAATTTCGGCAAAAAAGTTGTTCCATTTGCTGTTCCTATAGGTGATGCTGAAGCCCTTTCAGGATATGTTGATATAGTAAAGATGCAGGCTTACAAAGATGTAGATAGACAAAGAGTTCCAATAGATATGCCTGATGACATTAAGTTAAAAGCAGAAGAGCTAAGAGCTGTATTAATGGAATCAGTAGCAGAAACTGATGAAGCCATGTTGGAAAAATTTTTCAATGGTGAAGAATTCACAGACGAAGAAATACACACTGGGTTGAGAAGAGCAGTCCTTGTTGGGGAACTAGTGCCTGTAGTAATAGGTTCAGCTTCTAAAATATTGGGAACAAAATTAATAATGGATATGATTGTAGAGTATTTGCCTAGTGCTGAAGATTTAAAAGAAGTTAAAGGAATGAATGAAGATGATGAAGAAGAATGTAGAAAAGTTATTTCTTCAGAACCTCTTTCTGCAATTGTTTTTAAGACTATAGTCGACCCATTTGTAGGCAAAATTACATTGTTCAAAGTCTTATCAGGAAAATTGAAAAAAGATATGGATGTTTATAATGCAAGTAACAGAGAAACCGAAAGAATAGGAAGTGTTTTCTTTTTAAGAGGAAAGGACCAGGTTGAAGCTTCAGAAATCTCAGCAGGAGATATTGGAGCTACATCTAAATTGCAATATTTTAAAACAGGAGATACAATTTCGTTAAAAACAAATCCAATTGTATACGAAGGAATTGACTTTCCAAAACCGTGTTATTTTATGGCAGTAAATGCAAAATCAAAGGATAATGAAGAAAAAATAGGTATAGGACTTCATAAGCTAAGCGAAGAAGACCCTACCTTTACAATAGTAAGAAATTCAGAAACAAAGGAACAAATAATTGGAGGTCAAGGAAATATTCAGCTATCAGTTATTGCAAGTAAATTGAAAAATAACTTTAAAGTTGAAGTTGACCTTACTGCACCTAAAGTTGCCTATAGAGAAACTATCAGAGGGAAATCTGATGTTCAAGGCAAGCACAAAAAACAGTCAGGTGGTGCAGGACAGTATGGAGATGTTCATATTAGGTTTGAACCAACAACTGAAGAATTTGTATTTGCTGAAGAAATTTTTGGTGGTTCAGTACCAAGAAACTACATTCCAGCAGTTGAAAAGGGATTGAGAGATTGTCTAGATAAAGGTGTTTTGGCTGGATGCAAAGTTGTTAATGTAAAGGCAATATTGTATGACGGTTCTTACCATGATGTTGATTCAAATGAAATGGCGTTTAAAATAGCCGCTTCTATGGCATTTAAAAAAGGTATGACAGAGGCAAAGCCTATATTGCTTGAACCAATTGCAAAGGTAGAAATAGATATTCCAGATGAATACTTGGGAGACATAATGGGTGACATGAACAAGAGAAGAGGTAAAATTCTTGGCATGGAACAGCAGGAAGATGGAACTCAATTAGTAATGGCAGAAGCTCCAATGGCAGAAATGTACACATATGCCATAGAGTTAAAGTCCATGACTCAAGCAAGAGGAAGCTTCACCATGGAATTCCTAAGATATGATGAAATGCCATTTACTATGGCTGAAAAAGTAATAGCAGATTATAAAACTAAAAACGATTAAAAGAATAAATAAAATGCACTGGATAGTTTCCAGTGCATTTTATTATTTTGCTTTTTCTAATATTTTTTCTATATCTTTTGGTTTTAATACTTTCCCATAGGATACTACTTTTTCATCGATTACTAAAGCAGGAGTTTGCATAACCCCGTAAGATACAATATCTTTCATATCCTGTACTTTAATGATTTCCGCCTCAATACCTACTTGTTTAAGGGCTGCTTCTGTATTTTCTTTTAATGCAGTGCAGTTTTTGCATCCTGAACCTAAAATTTTAATTATCATTTTATTTCTCCCTTTTTAAAATTTTTATACTAATAAATACCCGAAGGCATTAAATGCATATCCAATTATTATTATACCTACTGTGACTAAACCGAAGAAAGTCCACAAAAGTCTTGGCTTTACAACTTGTTTTAACATTATCATAGAAGGTAAAGATAATGCTGTAACTCCCATCATAAATGAAAGAGCCGTTCCAAGTCCTACACCTTTAGCAACTAAAGCTTCTGCAATTGGAAGAGTTCCAAATATATCAGCATACATAGGCACTCCTACAAATGTTGCTATAAGCACTGAATACCATTTGTCTTGACCAAGTATTGCACTTATTACTGATTCTGGAATCCAATTGTGTATTGCAGCACCAATTCCAACACCTATTAAAATATAAATCCATACTTTTTTTATTATTGATAATACCTGTTCTTTTCCGAAAGCCAATCTGTCTTTAAATGTCAATTCTTCTTCTTCAATATCAGCGGACTTATTTCCGTATACAAAAGGTTCTACATATTCTTCAAGATGCAACTTGCTGATTATAGTTCCCCCTGCAACTGCTAAGAGAAGACCTACTACAACATATGCTATTGCAATTTTCCAATTGAAAATACTTGCAAGTAAAAGAACAGATGCCAAGTCAACAAGTGGTGAAGATATTAAAAATGAAAATGTAATACCTAAGGGAAGTCCTGCACTTGTGAATCCTATAAATAAAGGAATAGAAGAACATGAACAAAATGGTGTAATAGTACCTAATAGTGCGCCTAGAATGTTGCCTGATACACCATTAAATCTGCCTAATATTTTTTTTGTTCTTTCAGGAGGGAAAAAACTTTGTATATATGAAATAATAAAAATTAAAACTGATAACAGTATAAATATTTTTATAACATCATATATAAAAAAGTGAATGCTTCCACCTAATCTATCTTGGATGCTTAATCCAAAAACATTTTCTACAAGAAGCTTTATTGAATTGGAGAGCCACTCCATTTTAAGTAATTGGTTATTTAACCATTCAAATATATACAATTTTGATCTCCTTTAATATTTTATATTATGACTTAGTATTCATATTTTCATCTATGATATCAATGAAATTTCTTAATTCTTGAAGATTTTCAATGTTAATTGAGTATTTTGTCATACTTCCATCTTTTCTGTTGGATATTAAACCACTATCACATAAGATTTTCATATGATAGGAAAGTGTCGGTTGAGTTATGTTAAATGCTTCTAAAATTTTACAAGCACAAAGTTCACCATGAGAAAGCATTTCAACTATTTTGATTCGTGTTTCATCAGAAAGAGCCTTCATTGACAGCGCATAATTTTTATAATTATTTTTCAAATGTAACATCTCCTTCATTAATCAAATACATAGATGATCATCTATATTCATATTGTATTCGACATATCGATAATTGTCAATATGTTTTTAAAATTATTTTTTACATAGTATTTATTCCCAATTTATTCAAAATATTCTGCCTCTAAAAATTCCTTCATAGCTTACCTGGAATTTGTCAATAATTAAAGTAGTAGAAATGTTTTACCTGTCATAAATTTCGGTTATATAAAATCACTATTTGTGATTTTATATAATAATAAGGCATTTAAAGTTTTACATAAAATTTACAATATCCTTACAAATTGTATACCAACATAAGATAATATGATGATATAATAAAATTATGAAAGTGTAATTCTATTAAGTGAAAATTATGATATAAATATGGAGGTTAGGTATGGAAGGTTATAAAATGAAAGTGGCATTTATCTGTGTGCATAATTCTTGCAGAAGTCAAATAGCTGAAGCACTTGGAAAGCATTTTGCAAAGGATGTTTTTGAAAGTTATTCGGCTGGAACAGAAACTAAGCCGCAAATAAATCAAGATGCAGTAAGATTGATGAAAGAGATTTATAATATTGATATGGAGCAAACTCAATATTCAAAACTAATAACAGAACTACCCAAAATTGATATAACAATAAAGATGGGATGTAATGTTATATGTCCATTTGTAGACAGTAACTATGAAGAAGACTGGGGCTTAGATGATCCAACAGGAAAAAGTGATGAAGAATTTAAAAAAGTAATAGCAGAAATAGAAAATAAAATTAAAGAAATTTCAAAAAAGATTTCAACGCAAAAGCTATTTTAATAAG
>JBGUET010000077.1:0-8882 GCA_041821225.1 Sedimentibacter sp. | reverse complement strand
ATTTATCATTTCTCCACCTTTTCCTGAAAGGAATTCATCTGCTGTATCATAATCAGCAATCAAGAATGGTAAGCTTATAACTCCAAATTTTTCATCCATTATAGAATATATAATGTTTGAGTGGAATGTTAAATCAGTAGAACCTGACATAAGCATTTCAATACCCTTACTTTGGCTTCCACCAGAAAGTTGTTCATTTGGATATACTTTTACTTCAATTCTTCCATCAGTTTTTTCTGCAACTATTTCAGCAAATTTCTTAGCTCCAAGTGTCCAAGTTGATGTATCTGCTGTTGTAGTACCAAATTTCAAAGTTACTTTTTCAGCTGCTGGTGTAGCTGGTGCATCTGTAGATGGTGTATCTGTAGCTGGTGTTTCTGTTTTAGCTGCACATCCTGCTAAACCTAAGCTTAGTACTAAAGCTAATACAAGTATAAGTGATAATATTTTTTTCATTAATGATATTCCTCCTAGAATATTTTTATTTTTTTTACATATATAATACTTGCAATTGGTATGCCAAGTTTAACTTTATCTAATAAAAGCTTATCGTTTAAATAAAGTTAATTTATTATCAACTGCAAGATACATGTTTCAGAAATGTAGTTTTATCGAATGTTAAAATATTGGGCACTCTTAGTGCTCATTTTTTTAGCAATGCCAATTTTTTTAGCAGTATAATCATTTTTACCATTTTTTATTATTTTATTTAAACTGCTAAATTATATTTTTTTATTTTATTGTAAATTGTGTTTCTAGTAACTTTTAACAAGTTTGCAGTAATGGTTATATTGCCGCCAGATATACCAAGGGCTCTTGCAATAGCTCTTTTTTCCATGGTTTCAAGTGGTTCAATATCATTTTCTGAAACTGTTTCTGAATAGCTAGTCACAGATACTTCATCTGAAGTTGTGTGAGTAGTACTGCTAATCCATTCATCATTAAAAATTTCATTTTCAGATATAACTTGTCCAGTACATACGTTTACTGCTCTTTCTATTGCATTTTCTAGTTCTCTTATATTTCCTGGCCAACCGTAATTCATAATTTTCTTCATGGCATTTGATGAAATGTCGTGACATTCTTTGTTCAAATGTACGCTAAGCTTATTAATGAAGTGCTGAATCAATTCAGGTATATCTTCTTTACGTTCTCGTAATGGAGGCAAATTGACATGCAAAACATTAATTCTATAATATAAGTCTTCTCTAAATATCCCTTTTCTGCAAAGTTCAAGAAGATTTTTATTAGTTGCTGTAATAATTCTTACATCAATATCGAATATACTGTTTCCACCGATTCTAGTTATTTTTCTGTCTTGGATAACCCTTAAAAGTTTAACTTGCATGTCCATTGGCATTTCTCCAATTTCATCAAGAAATATGGTTCCTCCGTCTGCAAGCTCAAATTTTCCTATTCTTCCTTTTGTAGAAGCACCAGTAAAAGAACCTGGTTCATATCCAAAAAGCTCAGATTCCAGTAATTCTCTAGGAATTGCAGCACAATTTATAGACACAAAAGGCTGTTTTTTTCTGTCACTGTAATTGTGAATTGAATGTGCTATAAGTTCCTTGCCTGTTCCACTTTCTCCTGTTATTAAAACATTTGATAAGCTATTAGCCGCAGCCTTGGCTGTATTTATGCAATCTTGTAGCTTATGACTTGAGCCAATTATATCATCAAAATTAAAATTAGCATATGCCCCAGTCATTTCATTAAGCATCTTGTTAACACGTTTAATTTTTCTAAATGTATCGACAACAGTTACTATGTTTCCATTTTCATCTTTAATAGGCACAGCAGATTTTATAAAATGAATTTTATTACCTTTGTTTGTAGTTAACAAAAATTCTTTGTCAATATATCCTTTACCAGTTCTTAAAACTTCCAAAATAACTGGTTTAAAATCAACTACATTGGAAATATGTTTTCCTATAGAACTTTCTCTTTCAACATTAAGTATTTCCGCCCCTACTTGATTTAAGAATGTTACGAAACCATCCTTATCAACTGTTAGAACACCATCTGTCAACGTTTCAACAATGTCGCTTTCACATTTGTTTTTAACCATAATTTGCTTGTGAATTCTATCTGCTTCAAATCCAATACTTATTGCATTAGCTGATGCCGCTAGCATTCCCAAAGCATATTTGCTAGCATTCGATTTTAATCCTATAGCTGATAATACTCCTATAACCTCTCCATCACTGTAGATTGGAGCACTTAAAGTAATATAATCGTGATAGATATTGCAGTAATGCTCATCTCCCAATAATACAATTGGTTTATTTTCCAAAATTGATGTACTAATGGAAGTGTTTCCATTAAATTTTTCAGTGAATCTTCCGCCCACTGGCAAGTTAATACTTAAATTGATTTTTGCATCAAAACCATTGCATTTTTTTTCCTTTAATATGTATCCATCTTTATCCACCAAAAAAACGGAAATAAAAGAATCCATATAATCTCTCAAACTATCAATTATATAATCAGATTGATTTGTCAAGTCTTCGTTTTTTAGTAGCAATGAATCTAAATCAAATGCAGATATATTAAAGAAACAGATACTACTTTCTTTATCTGTTTTTAGCTTGTCACATCTTTTGAATCCATTAATTACATAATCTGTATAAGATTTATTCAATAGCTCTACCACAAACATCACTCCTTTTAGCTAGTGTATAGTTAAAAAAAATTTTTACTGCTCATTTATTATACACTAATAAAGTAACGAAGTCAATCTTTATGGAATTCTGACGAATTTTATGAAATTTTATGTTGAATTATATTCTAATTTTCCTGTTTTTTAATTTCTACACCCATTCTTTTTTCATATATTTGTGCAATGGCACAATGATCTTGGTTAACTTTACCATCTGCTTCCATTTCATTCATATATTCTAGCACCATATTTGACATAGGTATTTCAATTCCAAGCTCCTCTGCTAAATGAACTGCATTTTTTAAATCTTTTTGGTGAACAGCAATTCTAGCACTTGCTTCAAAATTTCTACTTATTATTTTAGGAGCTTTTAAGCTAAAAACAGCACTGCCTGCAAATCCTTCATTTATAGCATTAAACAGCACCTCTGGATCCAGTCCTGCTTTAACAGCAAAAGCCAAGGCTTCGCACACTGCTCCAATATTGCACCCTACAATCATATTATTAGCAAGTTTTGCTACAGAACCACAACCTGTAGTTCCCATATAAGTAACTTTTGAACCAATGTTACGAAGTAATGGTTCTACTTTGTCAAATATTTCTTTGTCTCCACCACACATAATAGCGAGAGTCCCTTCAATAGCCCCAACTTCTCCCCCACTTACTGGAGAATCTATTAAGCTTATCCCTGCTTCCTTAGCTAATGTGTACATTTCTCGTATTACATTTGGAGATGTAGAACTCAAATCAACAATAATTGTTCCTTTTCTCTTGGTATCAATAATATTTTGTACGTTTTTCTTAACTAAATCATTAGTTGGAAGGCACAGAAAAATTATTTCACAACTATTTGTGATTTCTTCAGTATTGTCAACTGCTGTTCCACCATTTTCAGTAAATGTTTTCCTTTTATCTTCAATTATGTCAAACCCTACCACTGCTTGCTTGCTTTTTTTAACTAAATTGATTGCCATAGGCAATCCCATTATACCCATTCCCATAAATCCAATTTTTTTCAAATGATACAACTCCTTTTAACCAAATTCTTATTTCATAGAATTTAAATTAGAAATAAATCAATAAATTGAAAAGCAATAGCTAATATTGTACCTATGGGCTTTTGACCATAAGTACAATATATCTAATGCAGTTCTTTTCCTATTTGTTAGGTATGTGAATTGCTCTTTTTTCTACAGCTAATGTTGCTTCCTTTATTGACTCTGATACTGTTGGATGCGCATGAATAGTTGCTATTACTTCATCAATTGTAGCTTCTAATTGTATTGCTACAGCCATTTCTCCAATTAAATCTGTTGCTCTAGGTCCAAGTATATGAGCTCCTAATATTTCTTTATATTTTTTCCCAGCAATGATTTTAACCATGCCGTCTTCTCCCATAATCATTGCTCTTCCGTTAGCTGACATTGGGAATTTACCAACAACATATTCTATACCTTGAGCTTTTGCTGCTTCTTCTGTTAATCCTACTGATGCAAATTCAGGTTTAGTATAAACACATGATGGATTTGTTTTGCTATCAAATACACTGTTGTGACCCATTGCATTTTCTGCAGCAACTTCTCCCATTGTAGATGCTACGTGAGCAAGCATAATTTGTCCTACACAATCTCCGATTGCATATATTCCAGGTACACTTGTTTCCATTTTTTCATTAACTGTTATTCTTCCTCTATCATTTGCAATGCCAGCTTTTTCCATTCCAATCGCTGCAGTATTTGTTCTTCTACCTATGGAAATTAAAGCCTTTTCACCAGCAAACACCTGAGTTTTTCCGTCACTCATTTCGACTGTAACCTCTACATTAGCTCCAGCATCCTTAAAGGACATAACTTTTGCTCCTGTATGTATTTCAATTCCTTTTTTTTCAAGTTTAGTGCGTACCATTTTTGTAAGTTCGCCGTCCATCATTGGCATTATTACATCTAGCATTTCTATAATTACAATCTTGCAGCCTAAAGTACTGTACAATGTTGCCATTTCAACGCCTATTACACCACCACCAACTATGATCATAGTTTTTGGAACTTCTTTAAGTTCAAGTGCGCCTGTTGAATCAATGCATTGTTTTGAATCAATTCCAGGTATTGGAGGCTTTGCTGGAATTGAACCTGTAGCAATTATGAACTTATCTGCTTTTATAGTTTCAGTTCCTTTTTCAGTTTTCACTTCAATTGTATTTTTACCTGTAAACGCAGCTACTCCAAAAATAACTTTTACCTTGTTTACTGCTAATAATCCTTTAACGCCGCTTACTAATTGCTTAGAAACTGCTTGTTTTCTTTCCTGGACTTTTGTGAAATCGACTTTAACACCACTTGATATTATTCCATATTTAGAACCTTCCAACGCTTCTTCATACAATTCTGCAGAATGAAGCAAAGCCTTTGTAGGTATGCATCCAACATTTAAACAAGTTCCGCCTAAATATTCTTTTTCAACTAATGTTACTTCTCCGCCTAACTGCGCTGCTCTAATTGCTGCAACGTATCCGCCAGGTCCTCCGCCTATTACTACTACTTTTGTTTTATCGCTCATTTGTATTTTTTTGTGAGTAGGTAAGTAATACTTAACTACTATCTTCCTTTCTATTTATTGTTTTATGTTTATAAAGCCGCTATCCCTTGCTATATATAATTTGCTCGAGATAGCGGCCGTATTTATTGTGTCATATTTTTAAACGTACATGTTGTCAGGATCTTCTAAATAACCTTTTAAAGCTTTAAGGAATTCTGCAGCTTGTGCTCCATCTACAACTCTATGGTCAAATGATAAGCTTAATACCATCATTGAAGCTGGTACTATTTCATTTTCTGCATTTACTATAGGTTTTTTCACAATACGTCCAACACCTAAAATAGCAGCTTCTGGAAGATTTATAACTGGAGTAAATCCATCTATATCATAACTTCCCAAATTGCTTATTGTGAATGTAGCTCCGCTCATTTCATCAGGTAAAAGAGCATTTGTTCTTGCTTTTGAAATAAGTTCTTTTGTCTCTTTTGTAATTGATTTTAAACCTTTGCGGTCTGCATCTCTTACAACTGGAACTATTAATCCGTCATCAAGAGCAACTGCAACACCTACATTAATTTTATCATGTAAAATTATGCTATCTTCAGTGATTGATGCATTGATTTTTGGGTAATTTCTAAGAGCAGTTGCTGTCATTTTTACCAAAATATCAGTGTAGCTGAATCTAACATCAGTATTTTTTGCATTCAATTTGCTTCTTAATGCTATTGTTTTATCAACATTAACTTCTGTTGTAATTGTAACATGTGGTGCGGTATTTTTGCTTTGTTGCATTCTCTTACCAATAACTTTACGCATGTTTGTCAATGGTTTTACAATGTCTGCATTTGTTGCTGTCTTAACAGGAGCTGGTGCTGCTGCTTTAACAGCTACTTCAACTACTGGTTTAGCTTCTGCTGCCAATACATCCTTTTGAACAATACGTCCATTAGGTCCTGAACCTGCTACAGTTGTCAAATCAACACCAAGATCTGCTGCGATTTTTTTAGCCAAAGGAGATGCTTTTACACGTCCGCCCTCAGCAACTACTACTTGAGGAGCTGCTTCTGCTTTTGGTGCTTCTACTTTAACTTCTTCTTTTGCAACCGCTGCTACTGGAGCTGCTCCAACAACTTCGCCTTCTTCTCCAATTATTGCCAACAATCCTTTAACTAGAACATCTTCGCCTTCTTGTGCCACTATTTTAAGCAAAACTCCTTCAGCTTCACTTTCAATTTCGCTTGAAAGCTTATCTGTTGTTATTTCTACTAAAACATCGCCTATATTTACTTTATCGCCTTCATGTTTAATCCATTTTGCAATGGTACCCTCTTCCATAGTCAAACCTAGCTGGGGCATTATTATTTCTACTGCCATATTATATTGACCTCCTCTTACTTATTTAATATCTTCTTAACTGCTTTTATAATATCTGCTGGATGTGGGAAAAATGCATCTTCTAATGTTGGAGCAAATGGCGCTACCACGTTTAAAGCTGCCACACGTTCTACTGGAGCATCAAGTTCATCAAATAAATCTTCTGTTATTTGTGCTGAAAGTTCTCCACCAAAACCGCCTCTTTTTACACCTTCATGTACAACTACTACATTATGTGTTTTGCAAACTGATTCTTTAATTGCTTCCCAATCTAATGGAACTAATGAACGGAGGTCTAATACTTCTACATCTATTCCTTCTTTTGCAAGTTCTTCAGCTGCTTCTAGTGCAAAGTAAACTTGACGTGACCAAGTAATTATAGTAACATCTTTTCCTTCACGTTTAATATCTGCTTTTCCTAATTCAATAATATATTCCTCTTCAGGAATTTCTTCTTTTTTTGCATATAATAATCTGTGCTCTAAAAATATAACAGGATCGTCATCACGGATAGCTGCTTTTATTAATCCTTTTGCATCTTTAGCAGTTGAAGGACAAACAACTTTAAGTCCTGGTATACCAGTAAATAATGATTCTAAGCACTGTGAGTGCTGTCCTGCATTTCTTCTTCCTGATCCCATTGGTGCACGAAGTACCATAGGAACATGAACTTGTCCGCCTGTCATGTATCTCATCTTTGCAGCTTGATTCATTATTGGGTCTAAAGAAACACCTATGAAGTCAACATACATAATTTCTGCAACAGGACGAATTCCACGCATTGCTGCGCCTACTGACATTCCTAAAAATCCTGATTCGCTGATTGGTGTATCAATTACTCTATTTGGTCCAAACTCTTCAAGAAAGCCCTGTGTTATAGCAAATACGTTTCCCATTTTTGCCATATCTTCACCAAGCACTATTACATTTTCATCTCTTACCATTTCTTCGTGTATACCTTCACTAATAGCTTTACTAATACTTATTTTTTTCATCTTGCTACACACCTCTCATTATCACTTGAATATACGTCTGTAGTAACTTCGCTTGGATCTGGCAATGGTGATTCTAACGCAAATTGTATTGCATCAGCTATTTCTTTTTCCATTGCATCTTCTATAGCCACTATTTCTGCTTCATCTATTCCTTCAGCTAAAAGTTTTACTCTGAAATTATCTATAGGATCTTTTTTAGCCCATTCGTCTGTTATTGCTCTATCACGGTATGCTGCAGGATCACCTTCATAGTGTCCTCTCATACGCCAAGTCATACATTCAACAATTGATGGTCCATTGCCCTCACGAGCATATTCAACTGCAGTCTTCATTGCTTCATAAACAGCTATAGGATCATTACCATCGCATACTACTCCAGGAATATTATATCCCTTTGCTCTTTCTGAAATATATTCTACATTAGTTACTTCATGTATATTTACTGATACACCATAGTTATTATTTTCGCAAAGGAAAACGCATGGTAATTTCCAAGCAGATGCCATATTTATTGCTTCATGGAATACTCCTTGATTTGATGCAGCATCACCAAAAATTGCAACACTTACTTCTTTTGTTCCTTTAATTTTCGAAGCTAAAGCTGAACCAGCAGCTATAGGTATACCTGCACCAACTATACCATTTGCGCCAAGTATTCCAAGTGAAACGTCAGCAACGTGCATTGATCCGCCCTTGCCTTGACAATAACCTGCTTTTCTGCCAAAAAGTTCTGCCATCATTATTTTTGTGTCAGCACCTTTTGCTATTAGTTGACCATGTCCTCTATGAGTTGTAGTAATTAAATCCGTTTTTTCTAGTGCATAATTAGCACCAGCAGCAACTGCTTCCTGTCCAATGGAAGTATGAATGTTTCCATAAAGCATACCTTTTGTAAAGTATTCTGTTAACTGAGTTTCAAATTTTCTGATTCTAACCATTGTTTGATATAAGTCAAGAATCATTTCTTTTGAATATTTTTTGTTTTTCAAAATATATACCACCTTTCAAATATTTTTCATTATATATAATTACATAGCAATTATTATGCCAATTATATTCTTTTTTATGAAACTTGAATAAAACTTTCACAAAAACTAATTGTTCGGATTTTGAACGTATTTCATACGCCCTTATATAATCCATATTCTTTTATTTTTCCATATAGGGTGTTTCGTCCTATGCCAAGTATTTTTGCTGCCTGAGTTACATTGCCGCAAGTATGCTCTAATGCCTTAATTATAGCCAAGGCTTCAGCCTCTTTAATAGTCATTAAAGTGTTTTCTTTCATTTTGTGACTTATTTTTGTTAGTTTACTT
>JBGUET010000076.1:0-8929 GCA_041821225.1 Sedimentibacter sp. | reverse complement strand
ATTGCAGACCGCACTCTTTCTTTTGACTCCTTAATAGATGCATCTGGTAATCCTACAATATTAAAATTAGGCAGACCTCCAGATAAATCTGTTTCAACATCAATTTCATATCCTTCTAATCCAAAAAGAACACAGGTTTTAATTTTCGAAAGCATAATTACCTCCAATACAGATGTACTTTTAGAATATTTGTTTAAATATTATATATTCATTTTCCATTATTTACAAATTATTTAAATGTAATATTTGTTATTTTATCTTTTATAAGATTTCACCCTACCCTAAAATGATTTTCTATAGTATTATCTTTTGTACTCGATACTTGGATTTTTATATTGCTTCATCTTTTTTGCATAGAAAAAGCACCCTTTTGAGTGCCTACTTTATATACATTTACATGCTGCGTTTTCCTTATTATAATATTCTGACCATATTTTTGAATATAAACTAAATTCTATTTCATTTTAGCATAAAAATCGCGAATATAACTCTCCAATTTATTTAATTGTCATTTCTATGTTTTAAAAAAATTAATTTTGGGTATACAATAAATATAACTAATTTTTACTTAGACAAATTATATTAAGGAGTGATTTTTATGCCAGAAGTATCCCCTAACAACAAGTTATTTCCAAGAGGCGGCGTTCGTCTCAACAATAAACGTCATATTGAAATGACAGAAGAGGAAAAAGCTAATATTGCATTATGCCAAGGAATAAAAGCTACCCATCAGTGCAAGAACCCTGTATTCAGGTGTACTGAGTGCGGAAACTACGGGTGTGTTCAAGAAGTTGCAGGTAAATGCACACAGCAGGGATTTAAAAACGACAAATGCCTTCACTGCGGTGCAGTAGGTAGCCTTATACCTGTTATGGAAGATGAACTAGAAAAATTCATTAAAGAATGGGAAAAGAATGACTTGTAAACAATTTATACAATTATAATAATGTAATTTATTTAATCTTTCATAATTAATAGCAGCTTCAATATTGCGAAGCTGCTATTGATATATAACTACATATTTATTATATTATGAAAGTATTTTAATGCTTTGTATAAATTCAGCGTTTATAAGTTCATTACCTTTTTTGGTTTCAACCTCGATCCAATTTTCATTTACATCAATAATTTTTGCTTTTACTGTTGTGCCAAATGACCCTGTGGATATATAACAATTTTTCCCTATATATTTTCTTAACACTTCATTAGTCATATGAATTAAGCCCTCTCTCTTGCTTTTTTTTAACAATATTAATTTTTGCATTTCTCGTTGTTGAGGTATAATAATAAAAAATACGATAAACAGCGGCATATATACAGCAATCCATGTTGATGAACTCAATTAAACATCACTCCTTTATGTCTAATTCACATAATTAAAACAACAATCATCCGTGATGGTAATCTACCGAATTTATCATTTTATTTTAACTATTTATTACTACAGAAACAAATTACCTTCTTAATAGTCTCACCTAATTATAAATTAACTGTTCCTGTTCTAAATGCTTCCATCATTTCACTTGTAAGGCTTATTTTCAGTTGTTCAGGTGGAATGTCTTCTCTATTTACCCACACACCCAAAGCCAATTCATCTTCTTGAAGTGTAATAGTATCATCACCGTCAAGTTCAGCATAAAATCCTGCAAGAAGGGTATCTGTAAATGGCCATGGCTGACTTTTATAGAATTTTAAATTCTTAACATTAAGTCCTACTTCTTCTTTAACCTCTCTAATTACTGTTTGTTCAAGGCTCTCTCCTATTTCTGCAAAACCAGCTACTAAAGCATAGTTTGCATATGCACGCCCTGCATATTTTGTCAAAAGAAGGCGTTCACCATTATGAACAGCTACTATAACACAGGGAGATATAGTTGGATATGTTTGAAATCCACAGGAATCACAGTAGAGCATTCTTTCTTTCTCTGAACTTTTAACCGCTTTACCGCATTTGCTGCAGAAACGATGATTGTTATACCAGCGATTCAATTGCCAACCAACTGCACCTGCAAACGAACGCCAGTATTTAACTTCCGTCCTAAATCTACTAGTAGTTACGTAAATCCATCCATCTTCTGAGTCAAGTCCTCTTTCATCAATCAGGTAATAATTAACGTCATCTATTGTAAAAAGGAACTTAGCATTATCTATTAGGTGTGGATGGCTTTTTTCAAAATCAGAAAATGAAGGATACCAGAGTTTGTCTTTATTTTCTCTAACCAGGATGGTGTCACCTTCATATGAAAGAAACAAATCTTGAGGACTCGCCTGTTTATATTTAAAATTATTATTGAATATTTTTGGACCAATATCGTGAATCATAACATACCTCTCTCATTAATCTTATTAAATATTATTATAACACAACAAATAGTTCTTGAAAATAATTTTTAAGATAATCATAAACATCATTAACTTAATATTTAGAAATAAGAATAACTTGAGATATACCATTCTAATATAGTAATACTAACTTTTTTTAGTGTTCATAAAATATATGAGAAAACTACCGGCAATAATCAAGGTTATTTGCCCCGCCCCTATCCCAGTATCCTGTTCCATGGCATTTATATGAGGAAATTCAGACAAATATAATACACGCACGATTGATGTTCCATCAGGCTTAAGATAAACAGAGTTGCTTATTTTCTTAGTGAATCCATCTATTTTAATTCCGTCAGCAGTAGTAAAGGTGTATCCTATGCTGTATGTATACCTGCCTGATTTACCGTCTGCCCGCTCACCGCTCTCACGGCGGATGCTGGTAATAACTGCAGGTGTGCTTTTTCCCACCATTCCTAAAATCATTTGGGATACGCCCATTAAAATAATAGCTATACCCAAAATGGTAATCAGTAAGCGAGGAATGAATTTATTATTTTTCATATTTCAACCTTTCTGCAGTTTAACTGCTGTAGCATGCTGAATCATGGACCATATAAAATCCAATTATTGCTTTATAAATATTATTTTTTTATCACTAGGAACAATATGAGTAATTATAATTTTATCAGCTGTTGTGTTACCTTCCAGTGAAAAATCCAATAAAGTACCGCTCTCTACATGGTACAGCTTCATATTGGTGGCAACATCATACCTGCATTCTCCAAATTCATACCAGGTAAATACATAGTTATAAAATGTGTTGTTGGGGGGATTATCTAAAGCTGACATATATTCTTCATCAAATTCTACAAATACTTTCTCCTTATTTCCATGGAAAGTAAATATTCCATTTGTGCTTATAAAAGTCCCATTGTGAGCTTCCGGCTCTGGATCATCTACATGAGGAGGACCGTCATTGCTTTTTTCACAGCTGATTAAAGATAATAAAAACAACAAAACAACTGCCACCATAAGCAGATTATGAATGTCTGAAGAAAACTTACCAATTATTGCTTTCATAATTACCCTACTTTTCAATAATTCTTGTATTTTTAGGACAATTCTTCACTATATATTCCTTTACAAACTGTAAATCCTCTTTTGCTGCATAAATTTGATTTCGTTTCAATGATTCATTGATATAAATTGTATTTCTTCTTGGATATATTTTTATGGATTTCACCTTATTAAAATTTGTGTAGAGACTTTGCTTGGATGCTCCCAATAGACCTGCACCTCCAGCAGAAAGGCTGCCTGCTGAAACGCCAATCAAAGCTGTAAGAACCCCTAAAGCCTGCGCCCTTTTGTACTGTCTTTCCAGCTGAATATGATTTATTCCCTTATCATCCATTTTAAACAATACATAGTACTTACCTCCATACATAAATCCTAGCAATATATATGCTACAATCAGCAAAACCGTCATCAAAACAATGCCATAGCCTATAATATTAATCAGTATTTTAAAGGCTTCTGCTATTCCATCTCCCAATGTGAGAAAAAACATAAGCAGTGCAGGAACCATTAGGGCTATTAATAGAACTTTATAGGCAGTAATTAATACAGCAGGATTTTTCCAGAAGGAAAATTCATACATCCAATGGTAGCTGCCTGTTTGGTTTTTAGTAATGTTTTTACTTGTCTTAATTTCCGATGCTTCCTCCTCGGTCTTTATATTCAAAGGCTCACCACAGTTCTCACAAAATGCAGCATTATCTTCAATCTTATACCCACACTTTTCACAAAACATATATTTCCTCCTGTCTCAATTTAAGAAAAATAAATTATTCCTTTAAATTTAAAAACTAATAATATAATAAAGTTAAAAAATTAATCTTCATTAGTTATCCTGAACATGATTGTTGACAATACTTGTTCGCCTGGCAGCAAGTATTTGAGCATACCGCTGATCATGTGACCTGATGGATATACCTTAACGCCACATATCAATGTTAAGTCTTCTTCTTTTGGGAGATACTCCCCCTCTATTTCAGGACCTGTTATTATACCCTCATCCAGAATAAAAGTAGGTATTTCATCAAGAGTTATATTTTCTCCTGGAAGTTTAAGTTCTATTATAAGACGGTTACTTTTAACAGTACCTATGCAATGCATTTCTTCTCCTGTACTGTTTGAATTTACAAACCGTGCATCTCCTATATAGGAACCCTGCAGTTCATCTAGTGAAATGTCCTTTTTCAGACCATCCGTCCCTATATTTTCAAATGCCTTATATTCAAGTTTAGGATTTTCAACTTTTTCGCCTAAAATATAACTGCATCCTGCTAGCATAACAAGGCACATAATTAAACTTAATACTTTTATTATAACAATACTATTTGTGCAATTTTTCATTTTATTTTCACCCATTTTTATATTTCACTTAACGCACAAAAGCCACTGAAACAATCAAGTCTGCCATTCCGTCCTTGTCATCATCTCTGTACAAGTGACTTTGTCCATACTGCTTGCCTTCTTTTTCCCAGAAAATTACATCCAATATTTTGTCATCCCCAAGAGCCATTTCAAGAACACCTTCACCATAGCTACATAATACCATGTCTGTTGAGTTATCTTCATCAAAAAAGTGCTTTTCTTCTCCTATTTCAATATATTTATGCATAAATTCAATTGACGTATTTGCCCCGATGTCATTTTCACTTGGACTGTATTCCTCAACAATCCCTATGGAAAAATACCTTTCAGCAGGTTCCACTACATAATTTACAGCCATTACCTTCCATTCTCCAAGTATATCCATGTATGACAATCTAGAGGCTCCCTCAGGCATCACATCATAAGATGCAATGGTATACCATTCAAAATCTTCCTCACTTACTTGTATAGAAGAATCATTAACTGGCAAATTCCCAGATGATTGTTCCTCACTTGACTTCTCAGAATTTCCCCTTGATACATCATTTAAGTCAACACTTTCCGTTTTATTTTTCCCCATTAGAAATGGACTTATAACATAAAATCCACCAACTATTACTGCTGCTACTATAATCAATACTGTCGTTTTTTTTAAAAGTCCTGCTTTTTTATGTGTGTCATTATTTAAATATACTGCTTTCCCATCTTTTTTTATATTAGAAGCATAATCTGAATTTTCAGTGTCAACTTTTACCTTACTGCCGCAATATTCGCAAAAACTGCTATCATCAGGTATTTTCTCACCGCATGATTCACAAAACATAACTTAACCCCCTATTTACATTATCCAATTTTCTTACCACAACTTTTGCAGAATTTTGCATCATTGCTTAATTTTGCTCCACAATTTTTGCAAAATTTAGGTGTTATTATTTTTTCATTGGCTTTATCTGTGATTTCAGCAAGCTCCGTTTTCTCAGGAGGTGCTTCCCCTGGTGAAATCATGGCAGCTATCATGCCCTTCAGCTCATCGTATTTTAATGACATAATGCATGCTTTGTCTGTAACACCAAGAAACCACAAATAATTTTCTGTCCTCATAAATGCCATTGCCAGATAATTTAATACTCCATTTTGATAGAACACACTCCTAATACCTATTATTGTTCTTCGCTTCAACAGTTCTTCGAAGAAAACCTCGCCCATTTCAGCTATGTCTGCTATGTTATTTTTAAATCGAATAATACTCAGCTTAGAAAGTTCATTTAGAGCCTTACTGAAATCTACAGTCTTTGATTCCCATCGAAGCTCTGCCAAAAATGGAGCAAGCCATCTTAAATCACTTGATTTAACAGCTTTTTCGAAATCCATTTTTAGACTTTCTTCTGTAATTTCAAAGCTTTTTTTAGAAGGATTAAGCATATTATCAAGCTTTGCTCTTCTAATACTGTCAGCAATAGATAGCATTACAATTAATGCATCTGCAGAAAGCTCTTGTTTTATCTTTGATGGTTCACCTACCTCACCAAGATAAGCTGCCAGAAACTCACTAATCTCTGTCTGTGACATGGGAATTACCTTAAGGTTTCCATCTTCTTCACCACAGAAAATTGTATCCTTTTCTCCTGTAAGAATATTTGTAAAAAGAAGGCTGTCATCCTGAAACAGTGCTATGATACCTGAAAAATTACGAGGCTGTAGAAGAGTCGGCAAAATATTTTCCCAGCCTTCTTCTAGCGATTTGCTTTCAGTACTTTCACCCAGTCCAAAAAAACTAGCAAGTTGGTTTGCTTTTATTCCCATTGAATTTCCTGCCTGTGAAACAACATCCTTTGGAATGCTGAATGTAGATATATTATTCATTTTATAACCCTCCTGCAATAAATCTATTAATAAATTCTGTCTCTTCAGAACAAAGCTTTATGATGCTTTCTGTAGTTGTACCCATTTCATTTAGTACAGCTTCAGCCTCTGCTGGACTTATTTTGCCTTTGCCGTAACCTATCTGCTTCAAAACTGCCATACCTTCAGCAAGTTTTTCAGGAATAACTATTTTGGTAGTACCTACCTTAGTATTTATTGCCTTTACCTGGTAGACTAGTTGGCTGTCAAACTGCTTTGTTGATTGCCTTATACCTTCAGCAATGTCGCCTTCTGCATCTACAATATTTCCACTTTGTAACTTATTACTGCCCTTGTTAAACCATTCATCTGATTTATACGAAATTGCCTTGCTTACAACCTCAGGATCTCCATATTGCCTTACTGTTCCGTCGTTTTTCAAAGCCTGTTGCAGGTCTCCTACAGTTCCGTAGGCGTCCGCACTTCTTGCATCAACAACAGTGTAATCCATATCATCGGCAAACTTCTTAACAGCATCATAATCTATTGTGCCATCTGATTTAAGTGGCAAATCTCCGTTATTCCAAGCTTTAAATACTTCTTCATTTTGCATCATGCGCACTTTATCTGCAGGTATATCTTTCATAACAACAGTTCCATCTTTTAATTCAATTCTCATTCTGTAGGTCTGATCTAGATCTATGCTTATTTTATCTCCGCCCTTATTCTCAAGAGCACCCAAATCAATATCACCTTCCGAAAACTTTCTAGGTACAGTACTGCTTGGAGTTTTAAAGTCTCTATTACTGGCAACCCCTGCTATACTACCTACTCTACCTGTATCCATTGAATTTGTCGCCTGTACATTGCATACATTTTTCGGGTCAAGTCCCAATTCCAAAGCAAGGCGCTCACTGGTATTCATTGATATGACCGCATCTTTTTTAACCTTAATTTCATTAAATCCTAGTCGTGCTTCATTGCCTGTCAAATCCTTTTCATTCATTACCTTCTGAGCATGCTTGCTACTTTGTACATCCCTTACAGCATTTTCAAAATCTCCTTTAAGTACAGGTGATTCAGGATTATTGTTTAAAGCTTCTCTTGCTTTCTCAAGCTTTTCAACCTTTTCAAGGCCAATTCTGCCCCCTTCTTCGTGAGCAGTTTTCCTTGTTGCTAGTTCTGTATCTTTTGATGTATTATTTTTAAATTTATTAATTTTTTCTGCGGCCATTTCTTTAGCCTTGTTTAATCTGTCATCTACTTCCTTTGATGCTTTTTTATATACATCTGTGTCTTTTGCATTCTTTGGCGAACTTTCAGCATTCTTAACTGTAGCATCCGCACTCTGAGCCGCTTTCTTGCTGGCATCTTCTGTACTCTGTGCTACCTTCTTTCCTGCTTCCTCCCCACCATCAGCTGCCGTTTTACCCGCATTCTCTGAACTAGATACTATCTTTTTACCCGCATCTTCTGCACTTTGGGTTACTTTCTTTCCTGCATCCACTGCACTGTCAGCTGCCTTTTTAACAGCATTATCCAAGCTACCAGCCAACTTCTTGCTCGCTTCATCTACTGTGTCGGCTACTTGTTTTCCGGCTTTATCAATACCTTTTTCTGCTGCAACCTTTAATTTTGCTGCTCCAGCAACTGCCACCTTTGTAGCCAATGCAGATTCATTGGCTTCTTTGCTTATTTGCTTAATTGCCTTTGGCACATCTCCAAGATTAGCATTGAGCACCTTCCCAGTTTTTTCACTTAAATCGGTAATACCATCAACAATAATTTTGCCTGTATTAGTTTTTGACAAGATCTGCCCTGTTTTAGACGTAGCCATTCCAAGGCCTTTTAATCCTAATCCAAATGTTTTTCCTATAGCTTCACCAACTAAAGTTTTAGTAATAGCCTTTTCTGCCCCTTCCTTCCAATCACTTCCGCCTTTATCTACATAATCTTTCATAACATAACCAGCCTGGGCAATTTCCATACCAGCTTCAGCAACTGCTGCTGCTGCAACCGATATTGCAGCTCGTGCCACAAGACTACCCGTCAAAAGACCAACAGTTATTCGAAGTCCAATAGCTCCCCAACTATCTCCCTTTGCAATTTCCTCACCAGTATTTGATACACCTTGTTTGAATATTTCCCATTCATTTTCTCCATTAGGAAGGCCGCTGCTACCAGCAATGTCTCCTTTAGTCCATTTACCGTAAGTTTGTTTGAAGCGATCAAGGTCTTTTGTATTAAATGAGCCTGTAGATTTCTTCTGTTTTTCTAGCTTATCGATTTTAGCAGCCATGACTGCAGCTATTTCATCGCCTTCTTC
>JBGUET010000075.1:0-8940 GCA_041821225.1 Sedimentibacter sp. | reverse complement strand
AGAGAGATTATCATATAAAATCATCTGGAGGATTTATAGTGCAGCCACTTCCATTTATTGAAGAAGAAGACCTAGTTAAATTGGAAAATAAACTTAGCGAACTTAAGTCAGTGTCCGATTATTTTTATAATGATGACGACATTGAAGATGTAGTAAAAAAACTGTTTTCAGAGTTTGAAATTGAAGTGACAGAAAAAATACCAGTGGGATTTAATTGTGACTGCTCAGAGGAAAGAATGGAGCAGGCTTTAGTATCTATTGGAAAGAAGGACTTGCAGCAAATAATTGAAGAAGATGAAAAAATTGAAACAGTTTGTCATTTCTGTAATAGAAAATATTTGTTTGAAGGGGATAAACTTAAAAGTATTTTAGAAAGCTTGCAATAAAGTAAGTATATATAATTATGATTTTATAGGATTTGAGCAGTTAATCTCAAGTCCTTTTTTTCTATTTTAAAAGAATAATGCAGAAATGCACACTAATAGAAATAATTTCATGCTTTTTTACCACTATTTGATTGATAAAAAATTAGTAAAGTCTACAGAATTCGACTGAATAAAAGATTTTTATTATTCATGATGAATATATAAATATATTTCATAATATAATATAAAAAACTACTAATAAATTTCGTGATTCTAAACTTCCAAAAATCTCATTAAATCTCAAAATTACTGCAATGGCTGATTAGTAAGAAAAATAATCGTTTTCTCAAAAGCTAAAAATACATAAGTATAAGATCAGATTCTCATCCATACTATTTTAATACGAAGAAAAATATAATTATAGTAATAAAAACATTAAATCAAGTAAAATTTTTCTTGAAAAGCGGTAACAAATATGGTAAAATTACCGAAATCTCATTGTTAAAAAATTAATTTACAATTAAGACTAGTTGAGAGTAATTTTATAAGGGAGGTATTAGTAACATGGATGGAGAGTCTTATTCAAATAAAGAGTTAAATAATGAAAAAGAAATTAAATCAGATTACTATCCTGAGAATGAAGAGGATAAACAAGAGGAAGAAATCGATAAAGTTGCGCTTATGGGATGGTATGTCAGAGATAAATCATATGAAAGACAACTGGCAAATGCCGAAGATTTTTTAGATGAACCATTTTTATTAGAAGTAGATGAAGTCTTACCTTTGATTGAAGAACTTAAAGCGAGGGAAGATTTTTCTGATATTTATTTATGTAAAGGAAAAGAGAGAATATACTTGTTCTCAGAGAAGTATATAATCAAAAAATATGCAAATATGATGGTTTCTGTAGAAGAAAAGGAAATAATAAAATTGATGGTTGAGACTGTTAGAGAAGAATCTAAGATATATCCAAGACCTACGGATACTAGAGTTTTCAGTAAAGCCCCTTACAAATTGTCTAAAGAAGAGTTTTTAGAAGCATATGAACTACTTAAGACAAAGGAAGAATACAGTGATATTCATGAAACAAGGGCTTCTAATAAAGCTCTATATCTTTATTCTGACAAGTTTATGAAAAAAGTGCATGCAACCTCCCTTGCGGAGTGGATAGAAGTGGAATCAGAACAAAATCCATAGAGCATTACAAACTGGTAATATAAATTATACTTAAAGGAGAGATATTATGGGACGAATAGGAGCTTCAGAACTGATTTTAGTGTTTGCTATTGGTTTAGTGATTTTTGGGCCTTCAAAACTTCCTGAAATAGGAAAAGCATTTGGTAAATCCATAAGGGAATTCAAAGACAATGTTAATAAAGTCAGCGATGAACCCACAGCAAAAGAAACAATTGATGAAGATTAGAAGAACCCATATTTTCTTTTAATCAGATTGTTGACATATTATTTTGAAGGGAGAGTTATTATGTTTGAAAGAGAAATTGAAGATTTTATTGAAAAAATTAGATCAAGGCGCGAATTCTTAAAGATGAGCGGTAAAGGAATTGCAGGTATTACTGTTGCAACTTCTGTTATGAATCTAATGGGCTGCTCAAAAGATGAACCTGTAAATCAAGAGGCGGCTAAGGCTGAAGCATTTGTAATTCCTACAGGTATTCTTATTTCAGAACCAAGTAAATGTACAGGCTGTCAGAGGTGTGAAATGGTGTGTACAATGACAAATGATGGAAAAATCCATCCGTATATTTCTAGAGTTAAAATTGGAAGAAATTTCAATTATGGCAAGGAAATGGTGGATAACTATCGTTATGAAAATGGATACTATGGTAATTTCTTAATGACACCAGAAACATGTCGTCAATGTGAAGATGCAAAGTGTGCAGCTGCATGTCCACAAAATGCTATTAGTCAAAATGAAACAACTAAAGCATGGACTGTTGATGAAGACAAGTGTATTGGATGCGGAGCATGTGCAGCTGCATGTCCATGGAGCATGCCTACAATTGATCCTGAAACAAGCAAATCAACAAAATGTGTTTTATGTGGAGCTTGTGCAGACAATTGTATAACTGGTGCATTAAGAATCATACCATGGGAAAAAATGGAAGCTATGTTGAGAAGAAAAGGATATAGCCTTTCATAACACTATTATTTGTATACTAATATTTTTAAAATTATTTTGAGTGGAGGAGTAATAAATGGCTACAATAACTGGATGGATAGGAAGTCTTCTAAGAGTTAATTTAACTACTGGAAGCATTAAAACTGAAGATACAATGAAATATAAAGATTTAATTGGTGGTGCTGGAATAGGATATAAAATAATATTTGATGAAGTACCTCAAGGAACAAAGGCTTTTGATGAAGCTAATAAAATTGTTATAGCAGTGGGTCCGCTTACTGGAACAGCTGCACCTTGCAGCGGAAGAACAAATATTACATCATTAGGACCTACTAATCCATATCACGCAGTAACTGACAGTCACATGGGTGGAAATTTTGGTGCCTGGTTGAAGTTTGCAGGATATGATGGAATTATTATAGAAGGAGCATCAAAAACTCCAGTGTGGTTGAAAATTGAAGATGATAAAATTTCAATAGAAGATGCAAGCGGTTTATGGGGAAAAGGAACAGTAGATACAGAACATTCCATAAATGAAATTATGGGCAAAGAAGCCTGTGTTGCTTCAATAGGTCAAGCTGGAGAACAACTAAAGAATCTTGCTTCAGTAGTTAATACAGTTAACCACTCAGCTGGTGGTCACGGTGGAATATTTGGTTCGAAAAAATTAAAAGCTATTGGAATCGTGGGCAAAAGAGCAGTACATATAGCAGATGAAAATGCTCAAGAATGGTTAGCATTAAATGAATACATGATGAAAGACATCATAGGTTCTAACAACAATCACGTTGTTCCAAGCACACCTCAGCCATGGGCAGAATATAGCAATCCAGGAAGCCGTTGGACTGCACAATTAGGATTATTCTGGGGAGCTGCAAATCCTCCTGTTGAAACTGGAGAATGCGCTGCTGGGGATAAGAACAAAGTTGGTCTTCGTACACAAAAGGCAGTATTTGACTTAGGACCTTTAGCTGAAGAAAGAACAATAAAAATGGCTGGATGCTACTCATGTCCAATACGCTGTCAATCAAACATGTATATGCCAGAATTAGAAAAATATGGTTTAACTCCATATGCAACTAGCACATGTATAAATTATAGTTCACCTGGTAATGCCATGGTAAAAGGATTTGCAGACGGGGAAGCCAAAGGAATGGATTCAATGATTGCCAAATGTCTTGGTTCAAGACTTGCAGATGATTATGGAATTTGGAGCAACTACGGTCAATTACCAAGAGATTTTAAATATGCTTATAATTCAGGAAAATTAAAAGAATTTTTACCTAAGGAAGAATATGATAGCATTAATTGGGATCTTGTTGAAAGCGGCGATCCTGGTTGGTTGGTTGAATATTATAATAATTTAATTAAAGGCGGAGAATTCTCACATCTACTTGATGGACCATACTGGTTAGATCAAAGATGGAACCTTGGAAAAGATTATTTTGATGCATATGGAAATAATGTGTGGTCTAAAATGGCATATCCTAAACACCACAGCAATGAAGCCGGAGCACAGGTAGGTGCATTGATAAACGCAATGTTTAACAGAGATGCAAACTCCCATACTCACATGAACTTTATTGGAGCTGGACTTCCTATAGAATTACTTAAAGAAATAGCTGGCGAAGTTTGGGGATCTCCTGATGCAATAGATCCACCTAAGAACTATACTCCAATGAATGAATACAAGGCTAAGTTTGCAAAATGGTCAATTGACAGAAACTTCTTGCATGACTCTATTACATTGTGTAACTGGGTATGGCCTATGACAGTGTCTCCTTCAAAATCAAGAAATTATAGAGGAGATACAGCATTAGAATCAAAATTCTTCAGTCTAGCTACAGGCATAGAAACATCAGAAGAAGAATTGAATTTAATTGCAGAGAGAATAGCAACAATGCACAGAGCAACAACTGTTAAGGGAATGAACACAATCGACATGAGAAATGAGCATGATACAATACCTGAATGGGTTTTCACTGTAGATCCTGACATGAAGCCTTTTACTGAAGGTACTGTTAAACTAGATAGAGATGATATGCAATTAGCATTGACAATGCTTTATAAAGAATATGGATGGGATGAAAAAACAGGAGCTCCAACTAGAGCTACTTTGGAAAGATTAAATCTGAAAGACGTTGCAGACGAGCTTGAAAGTTTGAACTTGCTCCCATAAATATTATCATTGTACAACAGTAGAATGGGAAAGCATTTTGCTTTCCTATTCTATTTATATAAGGAAGAGTGATTACATGATATTAGATTTTTTTATTCATAAGTTAACTGAAGAGAATCTACCTGAAATAAATAAGGATAAGTGTATTAATTGTTTTGACAAAAAATTAGAGTGCAACCTATGCCAAGAAGTTTGTCCTGAAAATGCTATTCAATTTAAAAACAAAAATGTTGTTTTTAATGAAAAACTTTGTACAAAGTGCGGTGTGTGCAAAGCTAAGTGTCCAACACAGGCTATAAAATTAAAGGGAATAGGTGAAGACAATATTTTTAACCAGGTAGGTGAAAAGAAAAATTTAGTATTTTCATGTTCTATAGAGGGCGGAGAAGGAAATTTAAATATTAGTTGTTTAAATGCCTTGCATCCAGAGTTTATTTCTGCACTTTTTATATTGTATCAAAACAAGAAATTTTATTTCAATTTAAGCAAATGTGCAAAATGTAAAGTTGGATATACTGATTCTTTTTTTAGAGATGCACTAAACAAAGCTGTTGATTTTACAAAAGCATTGGGTATAGAAACTGATTATGAAATTTATACTGAAGAAAAAGAACTGTTTAATTTACTTAATGAAGGTATATCTAGAAGGGATTTATTTAGACTTGTTAAAATCGAATCTGGTAATGTTGTTTTAAAAACCATAAACACTGTAATAGATGTGGAAGACACTCAGTTGCCTATTCGCAAAACATTATTAGAATCTATGGATAACATAGTATTAGAAGCTGCAAAGAATTCTAATGACACGTTTTGGGAATATTGGGACGTAAATTCAGAGTGCGACGGTTGTGGTAAGTGTGTAGAGGCTTGTCCAGGTAAGGCTTGGAATATTCAAAAGACTGATACAAAAATTAAATTATACCATAATCCAGAAAACTGTTATAAATGCGGATTATGCGAAAGAGCTTGTACTAAAAAAGCTATTACAAAAAAAAGCAAAGAACATGTTAATTCACTAGAATTTAAGCTTAAAAGAGAAATAAATCTGTATACTTGCAAAATTTGTAATAAAAAGTTTGTATCTAATTCTCAAGATAACGAAGTGTGTGATATCTGTAGAAAAAAAGAATTGCTAAGAAAAAATTTATTAGCATCTTTTGATTAAATTTATATATTAATATTCATACTATTTTGATATAATTATAAAAGAAAATGTGTTGAAATGAGAGGAGAATAAAATGGGTAGAATAGGTACTGGTGAATTAGTGCTGATATTAGCAATTGCTTTAATTGTAGTAGGACCAGCAAAGCTTCCTGAATTAGGGAAGGCATTAGGAAAAACAATTAATGAATTCAAAAAGTTTTCTAAGGACATGAAGGACGATTTATCAATAGATGATAAAACTAAAAAGAGCGAAAAAGTTGAAACAACCATAAAAACAGAAGTCAAAGCAGTAGATGATAAAAAAGAAGAAGACAAAAGTGAAGAAAACAAATAATTATTAAATAGTTTTTTAACAACAATTCATACATGATCAAGGCGAAAGGAATGTAAGCTAAATGAAAGTAGTAAGGACTGAAGATGCAGTAGGTATGGTGCTTGGCCATGATATCACAGAGATTATTCCCGGTGAATTCAAAGGAGTAGCATTTAAAAAGGGACATGTTATAAAGGAAACTGATATTGAAAGATTTCTTAGAATAGGAAAAGAACATATATATATATTTGAACTTAATGAAAATGAACTTCACGAGGATGAGGCAGCATTGGCTTTAGGAAATCTTATATGTGGTAAGGGCGTTCATTTTACTAATCCTCCACGAGAAGGAAAAGTTACTATTCACCCAGACTACAAGGGCTTGCTTAAAATTAACCGTGATATATTGGATGAAGTTAATGATCTTGGAGATATTTGCCTAGCCACAATACACGGGAACAGAACCATATGCGAAAATGAACTCATTGGTGGATGCCGAGTAATACCACTAAAAATTGATAAAAGTAAAGTAGAAGAAGTGGAAAAGATAATAAATGAGAAGGGGAAAATTTTTGAAGTTAAACCCTTTAACCATTTAAAAGCAGCGATAATAGTAACTGGAAGTGAAGTATCTAAGGGTAGAATCGAAGATAAGTTTGGACCTGTTGTAGAAAAGAAGCTATTGGCATTTGGAACAGAAATCTTTTATAAGACTATAGTGCCAGATGATACAGATACAATCAAAGAAGCTATATTTAAGTGTAAAGAAATGGGAGCAGAACTTATTGTTGTAACTGGAGGAATGTCAGTGGACCCTGATGATAAAACACCAGGTGCAATAAAAGCAACTGGAGCTGAAATAATTTCCTATGGTAGTCCTGTTTTGCCAGGAGCAATGTTATTGTTTGGATATCTAGATGGTATTCCGGTGTTTGGACTTCCAGGATGCGTAATGTTTTCTTCAACAACTGCGTTTGATCTTCTTTTGCCAAGAGTAATTGCGGGAGAGACAATTGTCAGAAGAGATATTACTAGAATGGGTTATGGCGGTCAATGTTTAAAATGTGAAGTATGCAGGTTTCCTGATTGTCATTTTGGAAAATATTAAGTACTACAACAATAATATTAGGAGAATAGTATGGATTTTTATGAGTTTCTGAAACAAATTGATAAAAGTAAAGAAAATATAATCGCTACTGTTATAACTGGGGATGGCAATGGAGATAAATTAGTGTTATCGGATAGTGAAATAGTATACACTACCAATAAGGATGCCGATTGGGGAGAAGTAATTTCTGCAATTCCTTCAAACAAAAAAAGCCAGGCAATTTCCATTGGAGAAAATAGAGTATATGTTGAATTCATGCGCCAAAGCTACAATGTCGTTGTATGTGGAGCAGGTCATATTTCCATTCCTATTATTAAAATGTGTAAGCTTCTCGAGTTGCCAGTGACCGTAATTGAAGATAGAATATCTTTTGCCAATAATGCTGTGGAAGCTGGAGCGGATAAAGTTATATGCGATTCATTTGAAGAGGCCTTAAGTGGAATTCAAGGGGATAAGGGAACATTCTTTGTAATAGTAACTAGGGGTCATCGTTATGATCAGACGTGTTTAGAAAATATAATACAAAAAGAAAATGCTTACATTGGTATGATTGGAAGCAAGTTGCGTGTAAAAAAAGTTTTGAACAGTATGGAAGAGCAAGGGATTAGCCGAGAAAAATTAGAAAGAGTTTATACTCCTATTGGTTTGAAAATTGGTGCAGAGACACCTGCAGAAATAGCTGTAGCTATAATGGCTCAAATTATTGAAGTAAAAAACAAAGAGATTGGCTCAAGCACATACAGCTCTGAATTGTTTGACGGTTTATTAAATGAAGAGAACAAACAAATACCAAAAGCCATGATAACAATCGTTTCAAGAAGAGGCTCTGCACCAAGAGAAGTTGGAACAAAGATGGTAGTTTTAAAAGATGGAACAATGATAGGAACAATTGGCGGCGGATGTATAGAATCAGGCATGAGAGGAAATGCATTAACCTGTATTGACAATAAAACGAATAAATTAATATCTGTTGATATGACCGGAAAAGAAGCAGAAGATGAAGGAATGGTTTGTGGTGGAATAGTTGAAATCTTTATTGAACCTATTGTATAATATTTTTAAATATTATCAATTCCAATATAAATAATAATGGAGCTAACCAATATGTGATTTCATCAATTATTTGAAGTAGAAGAATTTTAAAAACGTGTTCTTCTATTTATTTTAACAAACGTTATATTTTTAGAAATATAACGACATGAGTTTATAAAAACGGAGGCATGATGAAAAAAATAATTGCTTTAATCTTAATTGTATGTTTAAGCCTTAGTATGGTGGGTTGTGGAACTGAAAATATTGAAGCTGTCGAGAGTGTTGATGCTAACAAAGCAGAAGACAAAACTATACTTATTGCTGCAGCTGCAAGCTTAAAGAATTGTATTAGTGATGAAATTGTACCTATGTTTGAAGAAAAATATCCAAATATTACAGTTGATGCAACCTATGACAGCTCAGGGAAATTACAAACTCAAATTGAAGAAGGGGCCGATGTGGATGTTTTTATGTCAGCATCAACCAAGCAAATGAATGCACTAAATGAAAAAAAGTTAATGAACGAGGATTCTATTGTTTCTCTTCTTGAAAACAAAATAGTTCTGATTCTTCCAAAAGATATTGAAAAAAATATAACTTCCTTCGAAGAGATTTTAAAAGCAAACATCATTGCAGTA
>JBGUET010000074.1:0-8957 GCA_041821225.1 Sedimentibacter sp. | reverse complement strand
GTATTATTCATTTCAGAAATGTGGAAATAGTAATTGACATATATTAGTATAGGTACAAGTATAATTTGTGTTACTAGTATGTAAAAAATAAGTTACTAGAAAACTTAAGGTTTAAATACTGATTTTGTTATTAATTTTACTCGCTGAGAAGTCTATTATATAAGGGATAATTGATTTTTCTCTTTCACTTAAAATAAGATGCTTTTGGGATGTCATTCTGTTTTTATCTTAAAATTTTTATGTATATATTGACGATTTTGCATAACTATGTTAATGTTAATAAATTATGGCAGCTGTCAATCGTTTGCACTGAAATAAGAAGCAAATAAATATTTTTTTAGAAAAATAACTAAAAATCATGTAGAACATACTAAAGATAGATTGAATATTAACGGTAGCCATAGAACCATTAGATGAGGTTCTACCACAGTTTACCTTTGAATCTAATGAGACAAACGGGGAAAATTTATCATCAGAAACAGAAACTGCACAATGAAATTAATTGTATCAGGAGGATGTTATGTTTTTAATAAATCAATAACTCAAAGATATCCTGAACTACGCATAATATGCTAGATTTATATATGGAAAGCAAGTGGAGGAAGAAAAATGGCAAAGCGATATGGTATGGTTTTAGATGTTGAACGTTGCATTGGATGTCATACATGTACTGTAGCATGTAAAATGCTTTATGGAACACGGCCTGGTGTGGATTATAATTCGGTAGAAAGAGTTGAATGGGGTGAATATCCAAATGCACATCAAAAGTTCAAACTTACAATGTGTATGCATTGTGAGGATGCACCCTGTGTTGAAGTCTGTCCAACGGGAGCAATGTATACAACAGAAGAAGGCGTAGTTGTAATTGATTATGACAACTGTATAGGGTGCGGTGCATGTGTTACTGCATGTCCATACGGTCAATGTCACTTGGTAAAAGATAATGTAACAAGTTTTGAAGGTGCGGTGGCTCCTTTTGAAGAAGAGGCAGCAAACCGTCTGAACATAGTAGAAAAATGTACATTTTGCTATGGCCGTTTACAGGAAGGCGAACAGCCTATATGTACAATTCATTGTCCAGGACAATGTCGTATATTCGGGGATATAAATGACCCAGAAAGTGATGTATCAAAATACATCAAAGAAAAAAATACAACTCATGTAGAAGGAACAAGTATTTACTATGTAGTACCAAAAGGTATGGACCGTGCGTTGCTTCCTCCTGATTATGCGAAAGCAGCAGCTATTGCAGGCGGTGGATACTTTCACATAAAAAATAATGATAAAAATCAAGATAGTGGATCAGAGGGAGCGAGAAATAATGGCTAAAATTTCAAGAAGTACTTTCTTAAAAGGAATGGCTACAACAGGAGCAGGTATTGCAATTGCAGGAAAGATGACAGGAAGTGAATACATATATCCTGATTATGAAGCTTTAGCTGCTAGTACTGCACCTGAAGTGGTTAAATATACTCATTGCGTTATGTGCAATCACGGACCTAAATGTGGTATGAAGATTATCTTAAAGGAAGGTAAAATATTCCGTGTAGAAAAGAGAGAAGGATATCCTAATAATTTGCTATGTGCAAAAGGAATTGCTGCTCTTCAGGAAATATATGATCCCAACAGACTTTTATATCCTCATAAGCGTACAACCCCAAAAGGTTCAGCTGACCCTAAGTGGGAGCGCATCTCATGGGATGAAGCTTTAGAAACAATAGCAACAAAATTTAATCAAATTAAGAAAGACTATGGAGCAGAGAAGGTTCTATTTTCTACAGGAGACCCGAAAGAACCTCGTAGTGCTCTTCAGCGTTTAGCTTTTACATTTGGTTCGCCTAATATGGGAACTGAGAGTTCAACTTGTTATAAGGGAACTGAATTATCTGCTAAATTAATATATGGAACTGAGTGGGGTACTGCCAGTTCCTTGGCCATGGGTGGAGGACCTTCACCGGGAAAAACGAGCGTTGCAATAATATGGTCAACTAACCCGGCATGGTCAGCACCTTACTCATTTGATAGATTGAGAAAAGGTAAAGGAAGTGGAACAAAATATATAGTTATAGATCCTAGAATTACACCTACAGTTGAGCAAATGGCAGATGTTCATTTGCAAATTCGTCCAGGAACTGATGGAGCATTGGCTCTATGCTTTGGAAATTATCTGATTGAACATGATGCATATGATAAGGAATTTATTGAAAAATGGGCACATGGATTTGAAGAATATAAGGAATATGTAAAAGAATTTACAATAGAAAAGACAGCTGAAATATGCGACTTACCTGTAGACAGGATTACTGAAGCCTGTGAATTATTAGCTAATCGTACAGGTCCTATAATTGTTAAAGGAAGTGCAGCTGCACCTCATCATTCAAATGCAGTGAATGACTATAGAGCAAGATTATTACTAATTCCTCTTACTGGAAGCTTGGATATTCCAGGAGGAAGTACAATAAAATCAGAGCCGCTATTACTTGATGAATGGTCAGGTTCTTTTGAATTTGCTCGTTCAAAAGAATTGCTACCAAAATTAGACCATTTAAGAGTTGACAGAAAATACTTTCCAGTATGGGCAGATACTGACCAGCAAGGTAGTATACAATTAAATGCAATTCCTGAGTATGTAAAGACAGGAGCTATCAAAGCATGCTTGATGTTAGGTGGAAATGCCATGATGTGGCCACAGTCACAGGAATATCAAAAAGCATTTGATGATATGGAATTTGTAGTTGCAGCAGATATTTATATCCGCCCTTGGACACATAATCATGTGGATATGATTCTTCCTGCTGCAGTAAGCTTTGAAAGAATTGCACCTCTTACAGTATTCGGGAAAAAGTTATTCCTTAAAGAAGAAGTTGTTGAACCGGCTGGTGAAGCTAGACCTGACTACCGTATTTGCTGCGATATTGGAGTTGCTCTTGGATATGAAAAAGAATTCTGGGGTGGTGGTAAGTATGCTGAAGAAAATTGCTTGAGAGAAGTACTTAAAACTCTTAATTTAGGAGTTACATACGATGACCTAAAGGCAGCAATACCTAAACCTATAGCAATACCAATGAAAGGGGAAGAACAGTTTAAAAAATATGAATTGGGACTGCTTAGACCAGACGGCAAACCTGGATTTACATCTCCAACTGGTAAGGTAGAATTTACATCCGAAATATTGAGACAGCATGGATTCGAACCATTGCCAGTATTTACAGAGCCTATATACAGTCCTGTAAGCACACCTGATTTATACAAAAAATTTCCATTGATTATGAATAGCGGTAACCGTGTACCTATATATACTCACAGTAAAGAAAGAGATCTTCCTTGGCTTAATAGCATAATGCCTGAGGCAATAATTAGATTATGCAAAAAGGATTCAGATAACAGACGATTGGTAGATGGGGACATGGTACGCATTACATCTCCAGTAAATAAAGAAGGTATCGTGGCAAAATTAGAAGTAACAAATATAGTTAAACCTGGTGTTATAGATATGTTCCATGGATGGAGCAAAGCTAATATAAATCTTTTAATAGCAAGAGATTTTGATAAAATAAGCGGATTCCCTCCTTTTAAAGAAGGACTTTGTCAAGTAATAAAAGCATAATTTATACAACCTAAATAAGGCAAGAATGAGATGATCATTTGTCCATTCTTGCCTTTACAAAGGAAGTGAATTTATGGCTGGATTTATGGATGTAGTTGAATAATAAACAATTTAGATTACAGGCTAAAATATGAGAGAGCAAAATGTGTTAAAAGCATTTAAGATTTTATAAAAGCTAATTAATACTTACCTAAGTATAATAGAACTCGGCTTATGTATTTACTCACTTAAAATAAAAATTATCACTTGCTACTAGCAAGTGCTTTTTTTTTATTTATTTGGTGCCATTAAAGGTATAGATGAGTGTGCTGAAATTGAAAAATTTATATATGCTTTCACAGAATTAGGATTAATTACAAATAACTTGCTAATCCTCATAATTCATTATATAATAAAAGATATAATTTTAAATATTTGACTTAGAAATCGGACATATTTAAGAAACCCACGAGATTAAGAATGAAGGTGCATATATTGATAGATTCTTATTGCATGGCTAACTTTCATGAAATGAACAGCGGACTGGGTGTGGTTAACATATATTTACTGAAAGCCACAAATTACGAAATGCAATATAATCTATGTTGGTAGGTGATATCATGAGGCGTAATATTAAGTCGTATAAAAAAAGAAGCTTTAATTATATATATAAATTCAGCATGTTCTTTATCTTGATTTCAATCGCGGTGGGACTTGTTTTTTTTGAGGCGGTCTATGAATTACATACAAGCAATATTAGGCAGGCTCAGGAAATTAGCGAGTATGATATTCATATAAAGGATAGGATGAAAGAGGAAGTTAATAAGGCTATCCAGATTGCAAATTTTTACTATAAACAGAACATTAATGAACGAACTGAGGAAGAAATCAAACTTGAAGTGGTTGCCCTTCTTGAACAAATTACGTCAGCCGATGTGGGCTACTTTTTTGCGGCCGACTATAATGGAAATAATGTGCTTGGGCCTAGTAAAGGAAGTAATTTCTACGATATTGAAGATAAAAACGGTTTAAAGGTTGTACAGGAACTCATTAAAGCGGCCAAGCAAGGCGGTGGATATGTAGAGTATGTCATGCCTCCGCTTGATGGTATTGAGCAGGTTCCGAAAATCAGTTATGTTATGCCTTTTGAGCCTTTCGGCTGGTATTTTGGTGCAGGTGTTAATTTATATGAAATCGATGTTATCGAGGGACAGATAAAAGCTGAAAGAATTCAGAAAACCATTCAAACAATTATTTCCACAAGTATTCTGATTTTAATCCTTATGTTGGTTTTCAAGCGTATTAACAGCTGGCTGTACAGAAAAGTCGAAAGTGAAATTCACTTGATCAACGATTATCTGGACAAATCAGTGAATGAAAACGCTTCATTGGACACCACATCACTTAATTTCCTAGAGTTGGAACAAATAGGCAAGCATACAGTTAGTTTAATTGAGAAAAAGAATGAGGCTCAGTTGGTTCTGGAAAAAACAAATGCCTCATTGGAAGATGAAATTGCTGAACACGCAAAGTCAATAGAACTTTTGAATGTGAGCAAAAAAAGATTTGAGTCAATTGTAAAGACTGTTCCTGATATTATTTTTATCATGGACCAAAATGGCACATTTCTTGACTGTGAAGCAGGAGACAAGCTTTGGCTTAATATGCATAAGGAAAGTTATCTCGGCAATAATGTGTGGGATATATTGCCTGAAGATGTTGCCTCAGCGTGCATTAAAAATATCCAGGAAGCCATTAGAACAAACAAAATGCAAACGCATGAATTTCAGTTGGATTCTGGGGATTCTACAGAATACTTCGAGGTGAGAATAACGATGTTTCAAAACAATCAAGTTTTCACTATAATGAGGAATGTAACCGATATTAGAAAGATACAGCGTACAAATGAATATTTGAGTTATCATGACCAGTTGACTGGTGTATATAACAGGAGATATTTTGAAGAAGCGCTGATTAGTCTGGACAATCCTGATTATTTGCCTTTGGCAATTGTAATGATTGATGTTAACGGCTTGAAAATGACAAATGATGCTTTTGGACATCAAACTGGAGATACTGTGCTACGCCATGTTTCTGAAATTCTACAGAAACACTGTACATTAACAGGGGGCTTTGTTGCAAGAATCGGCGGGGATGAATTTTTTATAGTATATCCCAATACAAACGCTAGTGAAGTACAAAAAATAATTGAAAGCATATATAAATCAATCAATGATGAAAGAAAAACAAACTCCATTATTTCTATATCCGTAGGGTTAGAAATTAAAACATCTGTTGAGCAAAACATGACTGAAATATTCAATAAGGCCGAGGAAAATTTATATCGCGTGAAATTAACAGAAAGTCAAAGCATGAGACATCAGACAGTACAGGCCATACTAAAAACGCTGAATGAAAAAAACGTTAGAGAAAAAATCCATTCAGAGCGAGTTAGTGCAATTAGTAAGCTTATAGGTTCCGCAATGAATCTTGATTACAGTACCGTTAAGGAAATCGAAATGGCTGGTCTACTTCATGACATTGGTAAAATTGCAGTGGACGAAAACATCTTGAACAAAGAAGGAAAGCTAAATGATGATGAGTACGATAAAATTAAAAAGCATCCTGAAAGCAGCTATCAGATTCTAAAATCAATAAATGCGTACGCGGGATTGGCTGAGGATGTCTTGTCTCATCATGAACGCTGGGATGGTAAAGGATACCCTCGGCGGCTTAAAGGAGAGGATATTTCTCTTGTTGCAAGGATCATATCTGTTGCAGACGCATATGAGGCCATGACAGCTGACAGGTCTTACCGTTTGGCAATGACTAGGGAAGAGGCTATGAAAGAATTGAAAAAGCATGCTGGTACCCAGTTTGATGCCCAAATTATTGCTATATTTGAGGAAAAAGTCTTTAGTCAAGTGTAAGATACACTTTATGTTGAAATTTTCCATAGTGCCTTGTTATTAAAATTAAAACACACTTGCTAATTGATGTGACCCCATATGTTAGACCTAAAATTCTAACATATAGGAGGTCAGTTCAAATTGCAAGTGTGTTTTTTATGACTATTATTTATGTGATGTTATTAAAGATTCAGTAGAATGATAATAAAATTTTCTAAATATTATAGCTACGGTTATTAATACAACAAATGCTGCTAACATCCATATATGAGGTATAGAAATGAAATTTATTATGAAGCTATATAGTAGGGACCCTGCTAAACCGCCTATCTGCAACATGAACGAGTGTACTGATAAAACTGATGCTCTTATTTCATTTGGTATTTCGTTGTTTAAAATTACACCTTCAGGAATATTCGCCATTCCAAACAATAAATATATGCTTGCATAAAGGGCTATAAAAGAAGGCACCTTTGTTTGCAATGCTGTTAAAACTAAAGAAACAGACAGCATTAAACGAAGTATTAAATACATTTTATTAGAATTAAATTTGAATTTCTTTATTAATTTATTAGATGTGACACTTCCTAAAACTGCTGCTAATAAATACAAGAAAGCCACCAAGCCAAGAAGACTCGTCATGCTTTTATCAGGTAACATTGATATAAAATGTGGTTGCCAATATGTTTCTAAGGCACTTAAGAAAAAGCCAGTTGAAAAAACTGAAATGAATATGCATATTACCGTAGAATTTTTCAGTAAAAACGACGAGCTGTTTTTTATATGCTGTTTAATTGATATGCGTTCATGGTTTTCCTCATTACTAGTTTCAGTAATAAACAACATTGCCATTATAAAGACTATTACGGTCAATAAAATCCTTATTATTAGATTTAAATCATAGGCGCCAAGGTTAGGCAAGTAATTAGCTGAAAATTTTGGTAAATATCCACCAGATATTGCTCCAGCTAATAATCCAGTAGCCTCTAAAACAGAAAGTCGTGTTGTAATGTTATGCAACTTTTCTTTACCAAATGCATTAATGTATGAATCTATAAATAATGCATCAAATGAACCTGAGGCAAGAGCCCTATTTAATCCATAAATCATCATTCCTACGCACAAAACAACAAGTCCTTGGCCAAATAGAATAAACACAAAACTGGCGGCTGAAAATATCAATGAAATACAAAACGTTTTTTTTCGTCCGATAATATCTGCCATAATTCCTGTAGGAAGTTCTAAAGTTACTACAGTTAAAGCATACAATCCTAGGATTATGGACAAATTACTTAGTGAGGCTCCTTTTTCAATTAATAATAAACTTAGTACAGGGACTAGAAGCCCTGATAAGTATGAATTTAAAAAATAAATCACAGAATAAAGTTTTATTTTCATAAGTAATTCCTACCTAATATATTAAATTATGGGATAACGTTCCTTTATTATAGTATTGTTTGTATGCTAACGTCAAGCTAAATAAAAAAAAGCCCCAGACATTTAAGTACGGAGGCTTGATAGATTTAATTTATTTGTGTAAAATAGGCGATATTCTCTTATATATTAATAAAACTATTGAAGATGTAACAACTCCTTTAAATATATTGAAAGGAACAACTGCATATATTACAAAAGTTTTTAAATTTGTAATGGCAGGATTCAATAAATTTCCCATATCTATAAATGCTTGTATTGGTGCTCCGTATATTTTTGAATACAATGGAAGGAGTAAGTAATAATTCATTACTGATCCAACTATAGCTAAAGTTATTGTTCCCAATAAAAGGCCTAGCATTGCTGTTTTATAAGATTTGTTTCTGCTGTAAATTAAACCTGCAGGTATTAAGAAAGAACAACCAATTATAAAGTTTGCAAATTCTCCAATTCCGCCTGTGTCTGTACCATTTAAAACAAAATTAATAAGAATTTTCACAAATTCTATTGCTACACCTGCAGCTGGACCTAGAGCAAATGCTCCTAGCAATACTGGAACTTCACTAAAATCTAACTGATAAAAATTTGGTGCAAACCACAGTGGGAAGTCAAACAACATTAATACAGTTGCTATTGCAGACAACACACCAACCTTTGTTATTATTTTTGCACTACTTCTTTGATTTAAAGCTATTTCATTTTTCATATTTCCTCCTTGTGCTATGCACGATTTAAAGATTACCAGAGGCATATTGCAGTCTCATTCACCCATATATTAGCCCCCTTTGGTCGCATATATGGGGAATTCGTTGCGGTTGACCTACCAACCATTTTCAGAAAAATTCATTCTGAAAAATGGGGTTAGGGCATACAAAAAGCCTCTGTAATCTTCAGAGGCGTAACTTCGATAGAAATTATGTTTGTTAACAAACATGTAACTAATCTCTTCTACCATCCAGACTATACTGTCGGTATTGGAATTTCACCAATTCAACCTTTCGGTTCGCGGACTATACCGCCGGTAGGGA
>JBGUET010000073.1:0-8972 GCA_041821225.1 Sedimentibacter sp. | reverse complement strand
ATTATTTTTGGTTCATTTGAAAAATTAAGCATTTTTGATTCGTCTGCACTTTGTGTAAAATGAAGGTTTTCAAATTCAAGAGGATTATCACCTCTCATAATATAAGCCCTTGTTTCATCATCAAATACACTAGAATTTCTCTTGAATATTTCCGTTGCTTTTGTAGCTAAAGGACTATCAATATAAACTGGTATTTTTTTTATAACATTATATGAAGGCCCTCCTTCTTTTGGGTTGCTATCATAATACTTGTTCAACTCATATATTATTTCCTGAGTTCTTCCAACTGCAAAAGATGGAATTATTACAGTACCACCTCTATTAACAGTATCTAAAATTATTTTATATAGTTTTTCATTTCTTCTTTCAAAATCTTCATGAACCCTATTTCCATAAGTAGATTCAATTATAAGGTAATCTGCATCTTCAATGATTGTAGGGTCTTTTAACAGTTCTTTTTCCTTCATACCTAAGTCTCCAGAATACACAAGCTTTGTTGTAGTATTCCCTTCCTTAATCCATAACTCGATGATTGAAGAACCAAGTATGTGCCCTGCATCTCTAAATTTCACTGTTATATTTTCATCTATACTAACTATTTGATCATAAAGAACTGGCTCAAAATATTGAAAGCTATCAAAAGCATCCGCTTGAGTATACATTGGCTCAATTAATTCTTTACCCATTCTTTTTGCCTTTTTATTTTTCCATTCAGCTTCGCTTTCTTGAATATGTGCTGAATCCACAAGCATTATTTCACAAAGATCATAGGTTGGCTTTGAACAATAAATTTTACCTTTGAATCCGTTTTTAACTAAAAGGGGTATTCTTCCGCTGTGGTCAATGTGGCTATGGCTTAAAAGCAAGTAATCGATTTCTGCTGGGTTAATTTCAAATTCCCCTAAATTCAAATCTTCATCTCTTCCCTGAAACATACCACAGTCTAATAATATTTTTTTATCTTCTAATTGTATTAAATGACTTGAACCGGTGACACCTTTAACTGCTCCTAAAAATCTAATTTTCATATTGCACCTCATTCTCTAGTATATTTTATTTATACCACATAAAAATTAAATCAAACTAAATAATTTAGCATATATTAATTTTCTGTATATTAAGTATGACAAATTAAATCATTATTGTCAATAACCACAGCCTATTTCTCAAATATATTTGCTCGCTCTGGTCGCATATAATGGGAATTCGTTGAGTTTGACCCACCATCCATTTTTTAGAAAAAAAAAGAAGCTTTCTTTTACGAAAACTTCTTTAGTGTTTAAACTAGCTTTCCATTTGTCTTGATAAAAATATGCTAGCTGTTTTTGCTAATTTTTCTTCTACTTCTGCCATTTTAGCTGACTTCTCTTTAGATATTAGTATCACTGCACCGATAGGGTCCCCATGCACCAATATTGGCGATATTACCTGGCATGTATAAGCGTCAGGATTAAATTCATTTGCAGTTATTCTTATTGGTTTTACACTACTATTTGTCAAGTATACTTCTCTGTTCTCAATAACTTTTTCTAGCTCTGGACTTAATCTTTTTTCAGTATAGTCTTTTTTCGAACTACCAGACACTGCAATAACTCCATCTCTATCAGTTATTATTGCAATATGTCTTGTTGTTTCAAACAAAGATTCCACATACTCTCCTGCAAACTCAGTTAATTCCCCGATTGGTGAATACTTTTTAAGTATTATTGCACCTTCTCTATCGGTAAATATCTCTAAAGGGTCCCCTTCTCTTATTCTCAATGTCCTTCTTATTTCCTTTGGTATAACTACTCTACCTAAATCATCAATTCTTCTGACAATTCCAGTTGCTTTCATATTAATGTTCCTCCTATTGCATAATTTTATATCTATATGACATTTCTTTTAATATTTTCTATTATTTGCACTTTAATAGATTTTATCCCGATTCTTATAGGTATAATATTGGAAATATCTTCTACATTATATAGGATAATTTTATAAATAGCAACATTATTTTACTTATTTTAACATTATTTTTATTTTTTTACAATTGTTGCATTACTTTTTAAGTCAGCCAATAGATTTTCATATTTATATGACTTGTAGTATTCTGTCAATTCACTTTTCTTTGATTCTGCAGTTATAGTATCATCAGTGGTCTTATCTGTAACTTTTATTATATGATAACCAAAATCAGATTTTACAGGTTTACTAATTTCTCCAATTTCCAATGCAAAAGCTGCTTCTGAAAATGGTTGAACCATATCAGTGTATGAAAAGTAATCTAAATCTCCACCATTTGCACCACTTGCAGTATCGATTGATAATTCCATTGCTAAATCTTCAAATTTTTCGCCATTATTTAATCTTTCAATTACTGCGTTTGCTTCTTCTTCAGTATCAACTAAAATATGACTTGCTTTAACTTGTTGATTCATTTTTAAGTCATTGAATATTGTTTCAAGTTCATCATCAGTTGGTTCAAGATTTTCAATTTTAACTGCTAGATAGTGATTAATTATGAATTCTTTTTTTAATGCTGCAGTCAAATATTCTTCAGACATTCCATTTGTTTCTAGAAATTGCTGATATTCTTCATCTGTTTTAAAATTGATTTTAAAATTGTCTAATTCTGTTTGTAGTTCTTCGTCAGTTATTGATATTCCATCTTTTTCTGCAGCATCAACAATTAAAATTTCTAATATCATGTTATCAACTAAAGCACCATCTTCATAATAACTACCCATAGTCTTACCTTCAGAAACTTCTGTATCCCATGAACCTTCTCCATATTGTGCTTCTACCATTTTTTTATAAACTGCCAATGATTCATCATATTGAACCTGAGTTATGGTTTTGTCATTAACTGTTGCTAAAACATCCGGTTGTTCTATGGCATCATTAGTTTTTTCATCACCATTGTTTGAACATGCTGTTACAGCTAATACAACACAAAGTGTTAAAACTAGGCCAATTGACTTTTTAAATTTTTTCATTTTTTTCCTCCATGACAGGTTCGCTTAAACCTGTTTTATAATTATTTAATATTTCAAAGAATTTTTCAAGTTCCCCAAGAATTTTCATTTGTTCCAAGGAATCTAATTTATATCTTATAACAGGTTCTTTCGATACGTCAAATTTTATTTTTGTGTTGTAGTTATCAATTAAGAAACCTATTAAATTCTGATTAAGATCTTTGCCTGAATTCATTTCTATATTTACCGTTATGCCCGTCTGAGTAATGGACTTCACGTGTAATTTCTTGCACAATGATTTAATATAAGAAATTTTAAGTAGATTATCAACTTGCTTTGGAGGATTTCCAAATCTATCAATTATTTCCTCAGTAATATCAAATATGTCTTCCTTGTTTAAAGTTGATGCAATTTTCTTATATATTTCAATCTTCTGTTCTTCATTTTCAATATAAGTGGATGGAATGTAGCCATCTACACTTAAATCAATAGAAGTTTCAAAATCTTCATCAGCTACAATTGTTCCTTGAAGTTCTTTAACTGCCCTTTCAAGGAATTTAACGTATAAATCATAGCCTATTGCAAGCATGTGCCCATGCTGTTCTGCTCCGAGAATATTTCCACATCCTCTTATTTCTAAATCTTTCATTGCTATTTTAAAGCCTGAACCGAATTCTGTAAATTCTTTTATTGCCTTAAGCCTTTTATCAGCAACTTCTGAAAGAACTTTGTCTTTCTCGTAAGTAAGATATGCAAAAGAAATTTTATTAGATCTTCCTATTCTTCCTCGAAGTTGATAAAGCTGTGATAATCCTAAATGGTCTGAATTATCTATAACTAAAGTATTTACGTTAGGTATGTCCATTCCTGTTTCAATAATAGTTGTACACACTAGAATATCATATTCCTTTTTAACAAAGTCCAACATTATATTTTCCAAGTGGCGTTCGCCCATTTGACCATGAGCTACTGCAATTCGAGCACTAGGCAGTAATCTCTGCAATTTTGATGCAGTGCTATCAATATCTATTACTTTGTTATGAACGTAATAAACCTGTCCGCCTCTAGATATTTCCTTTTCTATTGCATCTTTTATTATTCCTTCATTGTATTCAATTACATAGGTTTGTATAGGAAGTCTGTCCCCAGGAGGTTCAGATATAATACTCATATCCCTAACACCAATCATTGACATATGCAAAGTTCTTGGTATAGGTGTTGCAGAAAGTGTTAGAACATCAATATTTGTTTTTAACTGTTTGATTAATTCTTTGTGTTTTACCCCAAATCGCTGCTCTTCATCAATAATTAACAAGCCTAAATCTTTGAATTTCAAATCTTTAGAAAGCAATTTATGTGTACCTACTACAATATCTACTATCCCATTATTTAAGTTGTCTACTATTTTAACTTGTTGCTGTTGAGTTCTAAATCTACTAAGCATCTCAATTTTAATTGGATAACCTCTAAATCTGTCTATTAAATTGGAATAGTGCTGCTGTGCCAAAATAGTTGTGGGAACAAGTATCGCCACCTGTTTTGATTCCATTACAGCCTTAAATGCAGCTCTCATGGCCACTTCGGTCTTACCAAATCCTACATCACCACACAATAACCTATCCATGCTCAAAGTTTTTTCCATATCTTTTTTTATTTCTTTAATGCACTTAAGTTGATCATCAGTTTCTTGAAATGGAAATTTATATTCAAATTCTTTTTGCCACTCTGTGTCCCGAGAAAATGCATAGCCTTTTATGACTTTTCTCTGTGCATACAATTTTACTAATTCACCAGCCATATTATTAATAGCTGCCTTTGAACGCTCTTTGATTTTTGTCCAGTCTGCACTGCCCATTTTATTGAGTCTAGGTTTTTCAGAGTCAGAACCAATATATTTTTGTATAAGGGACATTTGGTCCACAGGAACAAACAGCTTATCTTCACCTTTATACTTAATACACAAGTAATCTTTTTTAATATTTTGCACTTCGATTTTTTCTATGCCAATATATTGACCTATACCATGATGCTCATGAACTACATAATCGCCAACCTTCAAATCCGCAAATACATCAATTTTAGACCCTTTGCGTTTTTTTGATTTATGAGCTTTTTTCCTAAAAGATCCAAATATTTCATTTTCTGTAAGCACGAGGATTTTGTTATCATAGTACTCAAATCCTTTTTTCAATTCTCCAGGTACAATTACCACTTGTCCGCTTTCAGCAACAACATTTGTATCTTTTGACAATATTGTACTACATTCATAGTCATTTAACAAATTATGAAGCTTTACACATCCGTCACTGCTACTTAGAATTATAGCAACTTTATAGCCTTTGTACTTTAATCTGTTCAAATCCTTAGAAAAGTCTTCAAGCTTTCCATAATAGGAAGGAGCTTCCTTAAAAAAAAGTTGGACCGTTTCATCAGTATCAAGTACTTTGTTTTTGCCATTGACTGATATGAAAGGTTTTTTAGAAATTTGGCTTATTATTTCTTTTTCATTTAAATAAACATTGCTTTGTTTTGTAAATATTTCTCCTTTTTCAAAAAGTTCTCCATATTTCATTTCAAAGCTTTCATTTAACATTTTTACTTCTTCAAAAATTCTTTCTGGTTCATCAATTATAAGAATAAAATCATCATTATAGTAATCAAGGATATTTACAAAGCTATCTTTTATAAAAGGTACTAGAAGATCAGCATTTTCAATGCCAATTCCACCGCTCAACTTATCTTTGTAACTGTTATGAAGACTTTTAAGTTTTTTTTCAATTTCCCTAGAACCTTCTAGATTTTGAATTTTAACTAGTCTATTTTGATAATCTTTTTCAATTTCTAACAAGATTTTTTTAATCTCATCTTTTTGAAACATTAAATCACTGCATGGAATTACTTTTGTTGACTTTAAATTTTTTATTGAGCGCTGAGTTTTCAAATCAACAAGCCTTATTGAATCGACTTCATCATCGAAAAATTCTATTCTGCATGGATTAGTTTCAGAAGGAGAAAAAATATCTACAATTCCTCCTCTTACAGAAAATTGGCCCACTCCTTCTATGGCATCAACTCTTTCATATTTAAGTTTGATTAAATTGCTGCGCAAATCATTTAAATCATAACTTTTACCATATTTTAATTCTATAATACTTTCCTTAAATCTATCTTTAGCCATTACTCGCGTAATAAATGAATTTACTGATGCGGTTACAATAGTTTTTTTCGAATGTAAAATTTTATCAAGAACATTTGCTCTTTTATATTCCACATCCTTACTTAGTGCATCTACATTATATAAAATAAATTCCTTTGGCTGAAGACGGTCCACTTCATTTATGTACGTCCTGATACTCTCTTCATATTTTCTTGATTTTGTCTCATTGCTTGTTAAAAGCAAAATTTTACTTGCCGTAGTATCTAGTAAATTGCATACTAAATAAGCCATACTTTCTTCATTTATTCCCTGAACAAGTTGGCGCTTACCATTTTTGTAATTTTCTGAAATTTTGTTATAGTTATCTGTTTTTTGAAATTGTTCAAATAATACTTTGCTCATAATAATCCTCTAACCCATAACTTTACCAAGGCTTCATGCCTTTGTAAGGCCGGATTAATGCCCTTACTTACTTATCTATTTGTTTAATGTTGTACTTTTGCATTGCACTGTCCGTACCTTTAGTTACTATTTCAATAGCTGCTTCCGCCGCTTTTTCCATAATGAGACTTACTTTTTCTTTATCATCACAACCAAATTTTTGCAGTACATAGTCAGCTAAATCCATGTCCGGATTTCTTCCAATTCCCACTCTAACCCTGGGAAAATTTCCTCCACCTACATGTGCAGTAATTGATTTCATGCCATTATGAGTACCGGGACTACCATTTGGTCTTATTCTAAGTGCTCCAACTGGTATGTCAATGTCATCATAAATAACAATTAGATTTTCTAATGGAATTTTATAAAAATTAATTATTTCTTGTATGGCAATTCCGCTTCTATTCATATATGTTACAGGCTTTACAAGCATAACTTTTTCTCCGTTTATGTTAGTTTCCCCATATACGGAGTTAAATTTAAGTTTATTAAGTGTTAAGTTGTATTTTTTCGCCAGATAATCCATTGTATCATAGCCAACATTATGTCTTGTGCCTGTATATTCTTTACCTGGATTGCCAAGTCCTGCAATTATATACATATTTACCTCTTAGTATCTATTTTTCCCTAATCCCTTTTTATTCACTTGTCTCGCTCTAGCAATAGCCAAGTCTCCCTCTTTAACATCGTCAGTAATTGTGGAGCCACAGGCTACAAATCCGCCTTTCTCAACATTTACAGGAGCTACCAAATTTGAATTACTTCCAATAAATGCTCCATCCCCTACAATTGTTTTGTGCTTTTTCTTGCCATCGTAGTTAACAAAAACTACTCCACAGCCAATATTAACATTTTGACCAACTTCAGCATCACCAATATATGATAAATGAGATGATTTTGAATCGTTACCAATAATAGAATTTTTCACTTCTACAAAATCACCTATTTTAACATTCATACCTAAAATACTTCCTGGTCTTAAATATGCGAATGGGCCAATAGTTGTTTTGTCGCCAACTGATGATTCAATTACTTTTGAACTTTCAACGGTTACATTGTTTTGTATGGTTGAATTTATTATTCTTGAATTTGGTCCAATGGTGCAATGGGAACCTATAGTTGTTTTTCCTTCTAGAAAAGTTCCTGGATAAAGTACTGTATCTTTTCCTATAACAACAGAATCCTCAATGTAAGTATTTGCAGAATCAATAATAGTTACACCTGTCAACATGTGTCTTTTATTAATGCGATCTTGCATTATTTTAGTCACTTCACTTAACTGAATTCTATCATTTACTGCTTTAATATCAGTTGCATCCTTAAGTATCCATCCTCCAATTTTGAATTTTTCTTTGTTTAAAACCTTAACTGTGTCAGTTAGATAGTATTCATTTTGGGAGTTGTTAGTATCGATTTTTTCAAGAGCATACTTCAATAATTTTCCTTGAAAACAAAGTATTCCTGTATTTATTTCTTTTACTTGTTTTATATCTTCTGACGCATCCTTTTCTTCAATTATATTACTAATGGTTGTGTCAGCATTTCTTATTATTCTACCGTAACCCTTTGGATTGTCTAAGAAGGACGTCATAATTGAAGCAGCGTAATTATTATCCACATGATATTTAATAAAATCATTCAATGTATCAGTCCTGATTAAAGGACCATCTCCACATAAAATCAAAACAGTGTCATCATCATTAATGTGGTCTATAGCAACAATTACAGCATAACCTGTACCATAAGGTGCCCCGTTTTCTATGGGTTGTTCAACTGTAATTACTCCTGTATCTTTAATATTGTATCCAACTTTTTCTTTTCCATGTCCAAGAACTACAATGTTTTTTTCAATTCCTGAATTTTGGGCAGCTTCTATAACATATTTTATCATTTCTTTTCCGCAAACTCTATGAAGTGTTTTTGGAATATCTGACTTCATTCTTGTTCCTTCACCAGCTGCTAAAATAATTGACATATTCATATTATTTCTCCTTATTTGTAATACTGAAACATTATATATCATATAATGTATTAAGTCAAAATAAGTTTTATGCTTCCAGCATTCTAAAACCATTAGTTTAGGGCATAATAAAAGGGTCTTGTAAAAAGACCCAGAAACTGTTGATATAAATCTTCAGTTTTAGAATTACTGGATAGCTGCTACCTCAACATGTTCTTCTTCAATACGCTTTTCCTCATACGCCTTAAATACAGCTTCTGCTACAAGATTTCTAGTTTCAGAATTTATTGGATGAGCTATATCCTTAAACTCTCCATCAGGCATCTTTCTGCTAGGCATAGCAATAAACAAACCTTCCTGACCTTCAATAATTTTAATGTCATGAACTACAAAACAATCATCAAACGTAACGGAAACGATTGCCTTCATTTTACCCTCTGAGTTTATTTTTCTTACT
>JBGUET010000072.1:6338-8991 GCA_041821225.1 Sedimentibacter sp. | reverse complement strand
CTTGAAGTTAAAACTAATTGTTTTCTTCCTTTGTTGTTTTTTGTTTCTAATACTTTAACTTTTAAATTTTTGCCTACATATACTGAAGGATCTACATTTCTGTCAATTGAAATTTGATTTCTTGGTATGAATCCTTTAATTCCTTTTACTTTTCCGTATATTCCGAATTGAGACGCTTCACTAATTAATGTTTCAATTATAGTACCTTCTCTTTTCAATGCTTCTATTTCAGCCCAAATTTTATATTCTTCTATTGGCTTTCTTGTCAAAACAACATTGCCATCTTGATCAGAAATCCTTACAACTTGAGCTTCAATGGAATCTCCTTCATTTACTACTTTTGTTAAATCTGGTATTTCAGTGATAGAATAGTCATCTCTTGTAATTATTCCGTCAGCTTTAAAATTAATGTTTACAGAAATGGCATCAGGACGCACATATATAACTGTACCTTTAACTCTTTCGCCTACTCTGATATAAGATACTCCACCATAATTTTCAAAAAGCTCATGCATTGTTCCAGTAGCTTCTACTTGTTCTACTTCTTCTGCAGCTTCTACTTCTTCAGCAGCTACAACTTGTTCTGCTTCTGCTACTTCTTCTACTTTTTCAGCAACTTCTACTTGTTCTACTTCTTCTACTTTTTCAGCAGATTCTACTAGTTCTATCTGTTCTACTTTTTCAGCAGATTCTACTTGTTCGTTCATTTCATTCATTTCGTTGTTATTTAGGTTTTCCAACATTTTAATAACCTCCTCAATTATCCAGTCAGGTGCAGATGCTCCTGCGGACACTCCCACAATAGTTTTTTTATCAATATTTTTATAAGGGATTTCCTTATAATTTTCAATTAAGAATGTGTTTTGACAGACCTCTTTGCTCAATTCATAGAGTTTTTTAGTATTCGAACTATTTTTCCCACCTATTATAAGCATTACATCACATCTTGAAGCTAACTCCAAGCATGCTTCCTGTCTTTTTCTTGTTGCGTCGCAAATTGTGTTTTTTACCACAATGTTTGCATACTCATTTTCAATAATAGAATCCGTAATTTCTTTAAATATTTTTGTATTGAATGTTGTTTGTGAAACCAAACAATATTTTTCTGAAGAATTGATGTGTAGGTTAACTAAATCTTCTGCACTATCTATTATTTGAGCCTCGTTGTTACACCAACCAACGATACCTTTAACTTCTGGATGATTTTCATCACCTGTAACGATTATATTGTAATCATTATTTTTGAATTCTTCAACTATTTTATGTATTTTTTTTACTTTTACACAAGTTCCATCAATTACTTGAATATTATTTTTTAAAAGCTTAGCAATAACATCTTTTCCAACACCATGTGCTCTTATTAATACCTTGGCATCATTGATTTCTGGTACATCTTCAACAACAACCATACCTTTGACATTCAGTTTATCTACAACTTCTTTATTATGAATTAATTCTCCAAAACTGTAGAGTTTTTTTTCTTCTTCAAGTGTTTTAAAAGCCTTGTCAACAGCTAATTTTACTCCTGCACAAAATCCATTGCAATTTGATATTTCAATTTTCATTTGTTTTAACCATCGATTTCTAAATTATATATATCTTTTAATATTTGTTTTCCAATTTCAGTGTATACCTCTGTATTTTGCTTGCCTTGATAGTTTTCAAAATAATCTTTTTCTTTTCCGAAAAATATTTCTAGTTTTCCTCTGAATTTATATGGGCCTTTAATATACACAGGTATTATTTTGGAATTAGCTTTTTTTGCTATCATTGCAATTCCTGGTTTTGCATTATTCTCGTTATATCCACTTTTTATTCTTGTACCTTCAGGATATATTCCAAGAATTCCACCTTTATTTAATACTGAAATAGAACTTTTAATAGCAGACAATGATATGCCTTGCCTATCAACTGGAAATGCTCCAAGATTTCTTAATATGAATCCAAGAACTTTTTTATCAAACAATTCTTTTTTACCCATATAATGAATCTGTCGCTTTGTTGATACAGCTAAAATGACTGGATCTATCATTGATATATGGTTTCCACAAACTATATATGCGCCCTCTGTATTGTCTAAATTTTCCGAATTGTGCACTTTCAAATCAAAAATCAAATACACTAAAGCTCTAAATATAACAACAACTATTTTATAAAACATTCTTTCCTCCGATAAAATCAGTAATTATTTTAACTACCTCATTTATATTCAAATTTGAAGTGTCTATTAACATGGCATCTTCGGCCTTTAAAAGAGGAGAATTTTTTCTTGTTGAATCACTTTCGTCTCTCTTTTTTATGTCCTCAAGAACATTATTTAAAGTGACATCATGACTACTTAAAATAAGCTGCTCATATCTTCTTTTCGCTCTTGGTTCAACAGAGGCTGTAATAAAAAATTTATAATCTGCGTTAGGAAATACTTTAGTTCCTATATCCCTTCCGTCTAAAATAACATTTTTATTATTTGCAATAGTCCTTTGAAGCTCAACCATTTTTAAACGTACATTCCCAAATGCGGATATTTTTGAAGCTAGCTTAGAAATAATTTCACTTCTTATTTGGCTTTCAACATTCTCGTCATCTAAAAATATTCTGTTGTCACAATAGTCAACCTTAGTCTTCTTAAGCATTTCGTCAATTTTTTCTTCAG
>JBGUET010000072.1:0-6328 GCA_041821225.1 Sedimentibacter sp. | reverse complement strand
TTTTTAATATATGCCTTGTACGCTAGAGCCCGGTACATTGCTCCCGTATCAATATACTCAAAACCAAGTTCTTTGCTTAATAGCTTTGCAACAGTGCTTTTTCCAGCTCCTGATGGTCCGTCTATTGCGATTATCATAGTTTTTTTCCTTTCCAGTATATTCAAACACTTTATTATTATATTACAAAATTATAAATATAACAACAAAATTTTTTATATGGCTTTTTATTGTTGATATATACTTCTATATTCAAAAAAAGGACAAATTATGTCCCTTTAATTATTTGAATACTATTTTAATCATTTTGATAAATGCTGTGATTATCCCAAAGCTGTTCAAGTCTGTTATAATATTCTACTATATCATCTTTTTCCTGAAGGCTTATATTAATTATTAAATTATTAATCATACCAAGCGGTACTACTAAAGAATCTATAAAGGATACAATGTTGCTTTTTGCCAAAAGTGATACATCTGCTAGGTTGTATACTGGAGAAGATTCTGTATCGGTAATTGCAACTATTTTTGTATTGTGCTCCTTAATAAACTGTGTAGCTTCAATAGTTATTTTTGAATATCTAGGATAGCTTATAACAATCAAAACATCTGTTTCTTTTATTCTTATAATTTCTTCATAAAGTGAATTAACACCGCTATTATTCAAAACTTTTACGTTATCAAGTATTACATCTAAATAAAATCCTAAATAATTTGATAATGTTGATGATGTTCTAAGTCCAAGTATGTATACTTTATCTGCATTCATTATGAGTTCAGTTGCTTGGTCAAGGGCATCTGTATCTATATTTTCCAACAATCCACGCATAGTGTTCATTTCATTTTTTATTATTTTCTTATGTAGTTTGTCCTTATCGTTAACAATATCATCATCTAAACCAATTCTTTGAACTGTAGTAAGTTTATTTTTTATTAAAACTTGAAGTGCTCTCTGCAGCTCAGGAAAACCTGAATATCCTATTGAACTTGCGAAACGTACAACTGTTGATTCACTAACTTCAACCGTCTCTCCTATTTTCGCAGCAGTCATAAACGCAGCTTTATCATAGTGGTCAATAATGAATTGTGCGATTTGTTTTTGGCTTTTACTAAATTTTGAGTTATTACTTTTTATAAGACTAATTAAATCATTGTTATTTTTCATATCATCCTCGAATTAGTTTTATTCCTTCTTCAAAAGCATTAATATTTTTGTTAACCGTAACAGGAGGTACCCTGTTCGTTATTGAATTTAACATTACTGATTTGCTAATAACATCCTCGCCTATTAGTGCGTACAGCACCCCAACAGATACAATATTTGCAACCATATGAGTTCCTATTTTATGTTGTGCTGTATCTAATATTGGAAGTTTGTAAATTTTGTAAGTAGCATCCATATCAGCATTAACATTAACACTGTCATCAATAACTAGTATACCATCTTTACCTAAAGTTGCAATATATTTATCATATGCATTTTGTGTTAAGGCTAATAATATATTAGCATTTATTACTTTTGGAAATTTAATTTCCCCAATACTTATAATAACTTCCGCTTTACTAGATCCACCTCTTGCTTCAGGTCCGTAGGATTGGGTTTGAATTGCATTAATTCCTTGTTCTATTGCAGCGTCTGCTAATATTATGGCTGCTAGAATTACTCCTTGCCCACCAGAACCAGTTAGTCTAATTTCAATTTTCTCAAACATATTAGTCTCCTTGATTGTTTCTAAACTTATCTATAATTACTTCATAGTTTTCAGTATATTCAGGTTTAGGATTATTGTAAAATTCACCAATTAGAATTTTATTTTCAGCTTTTTCTGGATTAGATTCAAGAACTTTAACATCTACACAGTTATCCTTTAAAAAAGTATGCATCTTTAATGCATTCCCTTTTTTATTTTTTCTTCCGTAATATGTTGGACACAAGCTTATTCCTTCTATAAATGAAAATCCTTTATTTGCAATTCCTTTTTCAATAAGCTTTTGCATCAATACAGCATGGTATGCTGTTCCCCTTCCAACATAAGTTGCACCGGCACCCTGTGCAAGATCACAAAGATCAAATGGTTTGTCAATATTTCCAAAAGGAGCTGTTGTGGCAAAATCTCCAAAAGGTGTTGTTGGAGAATATTGTCCACCAGTCATTCCATATATATTGTTGTTAAAAACTATAGTAGTAATATCTATATTTCTTCTCGCTGCATGAATTAAATGATTTCCACCAATAGCAGAGCTATCACCGTCTCCCATTATTACTATTACATGAAGTTTAGGATTTGCGTGCTTGATTCCAGTAGCAAATGCCAAGGCTCTGCCGTGGGTAGTGTGTAAAGTATTGAAATCTAGGTAGCCTGGTGCCCTTGAAGAACATCCTATTCCAGAAACTAAAACAACTTCATCTTTGTTGAGTCCAAGTTTATCTATTGCTCGCACCACTGTATTCATTAATGTGCCATGACCGCAGCCTGGACACCATATGTGGGGCAATTTATCAACTCTGTAATATTTTTGTGTCACATCACTACAATTCATTATAAGAACCCCCTATAACTGCATCAATAATTTCATTAGGTGTAATTAATACTCCAGTAATTTTATTGATTTTTTTAACAGTACATTTTTTTCCAGCAACTCTGTCAACTTCCAAATAATATTGCCCTAAATTCATTTCAGCAACATAAATTTCTTTTGCTTTTTCTCCAACTTCATTGATTTGTTTTTCAAGAAATGGCCATATTGTAATTGGTCTAAACATACCTGCTTTAATATTCTTATTACGAAGTTCATCAATAGCGCTTTTGGCCGCCCTTGACACTCCACCAAATGCTATAATTACTATTTCAGCATCTTCCATTCTATATTCCTCATAAAATGCTATATCTTCTATATTCTTCTCAACTTTATCAACTAAACGCTGCACTAGTTTTCCTGAAATTTCATTATTATTAGTTGGAAAACCTGTTTCATCATGAGTAAGCCCTGTTACATGATATCTGTATCCTTGACCAAATGAAGCCATTGGTGGAATCATATCTTCATCAGGTTTAAATGCAACATATTCTTCTGGCTTGCATGTTGGTTTTTTCCTATTTATTATTTCGATTTCAGAAGGGTCTTTAAATGTAATTTTTTCTCTCATATGACCAATAGTTTCATCCATTAATAGAATAACAGGTGTTCTGTATTTTTCTGCAATATTAAAGGCTTTTATAGCATATTCATATGTTTCTTGAACTGAGTTAGGAGTTAATGCAATTGCTGGATGATCTCCATGAGTTCCCCATTTAGCTTGCATAATATCACCTTGTGCTGGAGATGTAGGAAGTCCAGTGCTAGGGCCTCCTCTTTGAACATTGACTATAACACATGGTGTTTCCGTAATAGCCGCATATCCTAAGTTTTCTTGCATAAGAGAAAATCCTGGACCACTAGTGGCAGTCATGGACTTCAAACCAGCCAGAGAACCTCCTATTATTGCAGCCATACTTGCAAGTTCATCTTCCATCTGTATAAATTTGCCACCTAACTGTGGCAACTTTTGGGCAGATATTTCAGCAATTTCCGTTGAAGGGGTGATTGGGTATCCAGCAAAAAACCTCATTCCAGCAGCTAAAGCCCCTTCAACACAGGCTTCATTTCCTTGAAGCAATCTACTCTTTTTTTCACTGCTCATCTACATTTCCTCCTATATAAATAGCATTATCTGGACATCTAAGTTCACATTGTCCGCAAAAAATACATTCATCCGGATGTGCTATAACACACTTTTCATTTTCTATTTTAAGAACTTTCTTTGGACAAAAGCCAACGCATATGCCACAGCCCTTGCACCAATTCTTGTTTTGTAGTAGTTGTTTGTTATCAGCCATTTATAACCTCCAAAATTATCGCTTTCTTAATTAATCATAACACATCAGCACTTATTTGCAAGAAATATTTCAAATAAATTCGTAATTGCAAGTATAAAATCATACTATGCAAAATCTGCAGAAGCAATCGTTTGCAGTATTATAAAGTAGCATGTTACGACTAAAAAATGCATGATAGGTATATTTACCTTCATGCATTTTTGCAATATTACAATTTATTCTTTACTCACTGATTTGTTTTCAAAAAAATTATTTCACTTTCTTTTAAATATGTCCATGAACCAGGTTTTAAAGTATCCAAACCAATTTCACCAAAAGAAATTCTTTTTAATGTTTCAACTGAATGTCCAACTGCATCAAGCATCTTGCGCACCTGTCTATTTTTCCCTTCATAAATACTTATTTGAACGTTAGATGAAGTGCCTGAATAATTTAATAGTCTAGCTTTTGCAGGAGCTGTTATGTAATCTTCAATTTTTATACCATTTTTAAGTTTACTAATTGCCTCTTCGTTTATATGGCCTTTTACATTTGCTACATATGTTTTATATATATGATATTTTGGGTGCATAAGTTTGTTAGCTAAGTCCCCATCATTTGTTAAGAGCAATAAACCTGATGTGTAATAGTCAAGCCTTCCTATAGGATAGATTCTCTCTTGTATATCTATTAAATCAATAACCGTTTTTCTCCCAAATTGGTCTTTGACTGTGGTAACATAGCCTTCAGGCTTGTATAACTTTATGTAAATCAACTTGCTGCTTTCTGATATTTTATTATCGTCAACTTCTACAACGTCAACATCCGGATCAATTTTAGTACCTAACTCAAAGACTACAATTCCGTTTACTTTGACTTTACCGTTAACTATTAATTCTTCCGCTTTTCTTCTTGAAGAAATACCACAGTGGGCAATATATTTTTGCAATCTTTCTTGTCCCATAAAATCCTGCCTTTTGAATAAATTATAATTTATTATAATACATTTTATTAGATTTGCCAACGCATAAGTATAATTAATCAAGTAGACAAAATTAGCAGTAAAAATAAAAAATTTAAGCTGAGCTTAAATTTTTTATTTTTACTGTCTTAATTGCCTTTTAAATCTCCTAAGTGTATTAACTCATCCCCTAAGTATATATTGTAGGTACCACACACTACATAGTCTTTGTCCGTTACAATGTGAGAAGTTAAATAGTTTGCTTGAAATCTAATGTCCTTTTTTTCTTCTTCAGTAAGTAAATAATCAAAACCATCTGATATAAATACTGGCTTTCCTTCTGGAGAAATTCCAACGTATTGTTCTTTTTGAACTATATTGCAACTCTCATAATTGTCAAATGCCCAATCAAACAATTTGTAGCAGTCATTAAACCAATTGTTATCATTAAGTACTACTGTAATTATTTCGGTTCCTTCTTTCTCTGCAGAAGCAACTAGACACCTTCCAGCTGACTTTGTATAGCCTATTTTAATCCCGTTGCCATATTCATACTGTTGCACAACTTTATTCTTGTTATACAAAATGGTATTTAAAGTATCTGCCTTATATTGCAAAGAAGAAACTATTTTCTTAAATGTTTCATTTTTCATGGCGTATTGACTTATTAATGCCATGTCAAATGCTGTTGAATAATGTTCGTTGTCTTGAAGGCCGTGAGGGTTTACAAAATTTGTATTATATGCTCCAATTTCAACTGCTTTTTCATTCATCATTGAAACAAAGCCATCTTGATTGTTTCTTCCAATAAATGCAGCTAAAGTTTCTGCAGCATCATTTCCCGACCTAAGCATTGTTCCATATAACAAATCATTAATAGAAACCATTTGATTAGGTTTTAAATAAATGCTTGAACCCTCTATTCCTGTACAACTAGCTGGAACTTCAATACTGGTATTTAAATCTTTTTCATTCTCAATAGCTAAAATAGATGTCATTATTTTAGTTGTGCTAGCAATAGGAAGTTTTTCATTAGCATTTCTTGAACCAATAATTCTTCCTGAATTTACATCAATAACTATGTATGATTTAGCAGCTACCTCAGGTATTGCTTCCGCACTGTTAAATTCACAAGAAAACAAAGTTATTGCAATTATCACAACAAAAGCCTTCATAATCTTAATTATCACAGTCCCTTTTCTCCCTTACATCTTTTATGAATGTCATAATATTCATTATTGAAGATGTTAAATCTAGTGGTGATGTTTCATTGTTTATGTTGATAGTTTTAACATCTTTATTGATTGTTTCATAAATAAGTATTTGTGGATTCAACTGCAAATTAACGTACGCTGCCCCTGCAAAAGGTTTTAAATCAACGGAACGAAATTTTTTATCTATATCGCTCCCTCCTATGACAAAATTCATGTTAAGCTTTGAAATAGCTAAGTAATTTATATTATCATATGTTATTTTGCTGCTGATTAATTTTTCGTTTTCCGTAAGATTGTTT
>JBGUET010000071.1:0-9146 GCA_041821225.1 Sedimentibacter sp. | reverse complement strand
TAGGAATCAATTAAGGCAGACTTAAACAACTCGCTAATTAAAACAAACACCATTTTTCAAGGGTGTTATTGACATACAACTTAACATTATTTATACTATTTCTAAGCATATCTTTTCTAAGTATTAACCAGAAAATAAAAAGAACTTGTCTAGACCCTAAAAAGTACTACAGAACTTACCTTAAGTGAAACAACAGGAGAAATAATCGGAACATTTGCAAGTGAAGGCAATCATACCATAGAAGTCAAGGTGACCGATGCCAATGGCATTGAAATGACCAAGAACTTAACTCAAAAAGTGAATCTAGGCTGTGGTAACGGTTGCTATTCTGATATATTTATGATTCCTGATGTTTCTCCTTGGGTGCTTCAAGTAGTGGTAGGATATGGTAGTAACACAACCACCACAGCAATTACAGTGACTAGATCCATGAAAAGACTAAAAAGCGGGGAATTAATTATGAGCGAAGAATTTATTAATATTACTTTGGACAATCTTGAAAATGAACATTTATGCTGTGCGATTGCAGACAAAAAGCATCAGTGTGGAGTTGTCGCAAAAAAAAAGTGGATGAAAGATCGGATTCCTGAAGGGCATATCTTTCGCAAACTTGATGAAAAGGGTAAAATTTTTATTGAGTATGCGCCTCTTGAAATGTCTTGGGTACCTGTGAATGGTAAAAACTATATCTATATTTATTGTTTATGGGTGTCTGGTTCGTTTAAAGGAAAGGGTTATGCAAAATCACTTGTGGAGTATTGCATTGCTGATGCTAGAAAGCAAGGTAAATCAGGTGTTTGTATTTTAAGTTCAAAAAAGAAAAAGCCATTTTTGTCCGAGAAGAGATTTATGTTGAAATATGGTTTTGAGGTGGTTGATAATATTGGAGAGTATGAACTTTTGGCATTATCATTTGACGGAATACTGCCAATGTTTTCTGAAAGTGTTAAACAGGACAAAATTAAAAGTGACGACCTCACGATTTATTATGGAACCCAGTGTCCATATATTCCAAACTGCGTGGAACAAATAAATAACTATTGCAATGACAACGGTATTCCACTTAATCTTATTGCAGTAGATACTTTGGAGAAGGCAAAGGATGTTCCATGTGTATTTAATAACTGGGCGGTGTTCTATAAAGGGGAATTTAAAACACTACATTTGCTTAATGAAGGATATTTAAAAAAGATGATAGGAGAGTAGCTATATAAATTTTGGGTACAGTTATTTTTGATTGGCATTTCCAAGGTGAAAATGGTTTAGCTTCGTATATTGAAACACTCAACCATAAAGTATTAAAGCGTATATGTAATAGGGAAATTTTTAAGAATGAAAAAGGAGAGCAATGGATGAACAATAAAGAAGATTTAATAAAATTCATACAAAAGTTAGTACAAACAAGAAGCTATTCTAATGAAGAAGGTGCAGTTGCTTGTTTAGCAAAAGATGAAATGGAAAAATTAGGATTTGACCAAGTGCTTATTGATTCAACAGGAAATGTAATTGGAAGAATAGGTAATGGTTCTAAGATTATTCATTTTGATGGACATCTAGATACTGTACAGGTAAATGATGCAGAACATTGGGAAGTATCACCTTTTTCAGGAGAAATAGTAGATGGGTATGTATGGGGAAGAGGAAGTGTAGATATGAAGTCGGCAGTGGGTGCAAGCATTTATGCGGCTGCACTTGCTAAAGAGCTTGGCTATACAAAGGATAAAACTATTTATGTTACTGGAACAGTTTGTGAAGAGTACTGCGATGGAGAGAATTTAAAACATTTATATGAGGAATTATCTTTAAAACCTAACTTTTGTATTATTTGTGAGCCTTCTGACAACATTATAACTATAGGTCATAAAGGAAAGGCTCAGATTAGAATTAAAACTCATGGAGTTTCAGCCCATGGGTCAGCTCCTGAGAAAGGTGTTAATGCGGTCTATGAAATGGCAGAAATAATTTCTAGAGTTGATGCATTAAATAAAGCTTTATATAAGGAAAATGAAATGCATGGCACAATAGTTTTATCTGATATTGCATGTGTTAGCGCATCATTAAATGCTGTACCTAGTGAATGCTCTATTTATTTAGATAGAAGATTAGTATTAGGTGAAACACTAGAACAGGTAAAAGAAGAGATGAGTCGATTAGTTGAAGGCAAGAATGCTGATTGGGAAGTTGGAACTTTACATCACACTTCTTGGAAAGGCAAGAAATTAGAATATGAACCAATGCACAATCCGTGGAAAATTGAAAAAGATCATAAATTAACACAATCTTTAATTAGTGCCTATAAAACAGTATATAATTATGAACCTGAACAATTTGGCTTTTGGGATTTTGGAACCAATGCAATTACTCCAGTTTCTATGAATATACCTACTATTGGTTTCGGACCTGGTGAATATAAATTGGCTCACATGATCAATGAAAAATGCGAAGTGAATAAAATTGAAGAAGCTTGTGAAGTGTACTGCCAGTTAATTAAACAATTATAAAATGAAGATGCCTGATAATCCTTTAAATAGTGATCCCAAAATTGTATCTGGGGCAGTATGTGTTGGATTGTTGGCTATAATTTTACAGGAAAATTATTTGAAAGATGTAGTAGAAAAGTTGAATATAAATAAAAATTCTAAAATACTTGTAATAAGTACTGAAGGGGATACTTATCCGGATAATTATAGAAAAATAATATTAGAGTAAACTATTGAGTTTTTATGATTGGAGTGATAGATATAAATAAAGTAAAATGGAAGTCATTTCTTAAAGATGCCTTTATATGCTCGCTAGGAGCATATGGAGGTCCAGAAGCACATATTGGCATCTTTATAGATCAACTTGTTACAAAAAAGAATTATTTATCAGAAGAAGAGCTTATTGAACTTGTTGCATTGTGCAGCATTTTACCAGGTCCTACTAGCACTCAAACTTTGGTTGCCATTGGATATAAAACAGGTGGTCCATTTCTTGCGTTTTTAACAATGCTAGTTTGGTCATTGCCTGTTCTGATTTTAATGACCATACTTTCTTTTATTTATCAAATTTTTGATGCATTCAGCATTTCTTCCCAAGGCCTCAGATATATTGGACCAATGGCGGTTGGTTTCATTGTAGTGGCTGCTTTCAGAATAACAAAAAAAGTTGTTACAAATAAGTTGACAGGTGGATTAATGCTCATGGCAGCCATGGTAACTTACTTTGTACGTCTCCCATGGGCGATACCACTGTTGTTGATTGTTGGAGGCATTATTAGCATTATAACATCTGAGGAAAAAAATCTTTGGAATAAAGTTAAAGTTAATCCTCCTTGGATATACTTGCTTGTTTTCTCTGCATTTGCAATAGGAGGAGCTGTAGTAAGTGTTTTAACTGACAATAGACTTATTGATTTGTTTGAAAGTTTTTATCGATATGGGTACTTGGTATTTGGTGGAGGTCAAGTTGTTGTTCCTCTAATGTACAGTGAATTGGTTGAATTAAAGCAATTTATGACTCATGGGGAATTCCTAACTGGCTATGGTCTGGTGCAAGGATTGCCAGGACCAATGTTTAGTTTTAGCGCCTATGCTGGTGGCATGGCCTACAGAGATGGGGGAGTTATGTTGCAAATAATTGCTTCAATCATAGGTGGTGTAGGCATTTTTTTGCCAGGGCTGTTGTTGATATACTTTGTATACCCAGTATGGGAAAGTTTAAAGAAAATAAAAGCTATTAAAATATCACTTAAGGGTATTAATGCTGTTGCAGGCGGATTAATTGCTGTGGCAGCAGTTATTCTAATGCAAAAAAGCGGATTTTCAATTGACAATTTATTAGTTACTTTAATAACAGTTTTGTTGCTTGTTTCAAAAAAAATACCAGCGCCTCTAATTGTAGTTTTAACTTTGATTTTTGGACTGATTTTTTAGCACAGCTAATATCCATCTTTTTCTTAAATTCAGTAGAAATAATTACAAAATAAGCAACGCCTGAATATCAATAACAAATGATATCAGGCGCTACTTATTTTCTTGGATACCCATTTCATACCTCTCGGTAAAGTTCAACATTAGTTTTATTAATTACTACCCTATAAATCTCATTACCTCGTTATGTAGTAATTGCTATATATAATCTAACTGTTAACGGGCCAGACCACAACTCTTTCATAACAACTGATAATTGAATTGATTTGTTAGAATTATCATAAAACTATGTTGTAATATGTTTATACCCAACTATTTTCTTTTAAAACATAAATTTAAAATTTTTTTACTTTCCAAATAATGAATAAACATGGGGACGATTGTATTGTTGCTCATGGAGATAATAGCAATAACTAAAATTAGAAATTCGTGTTTTCCAGATTCATGAAAAGTATTAATAAATTCAAATTGAATAATAGTCTAATATACATGTAGATTCACAAAATATAGTTAGAAGATTGTGATCTAAACGTTCAGATAAGTTGTATTTTATATACAAAATAAATTTTTTGTGGTAGAATAGGAAAACGATTTGTTTTACATAGATGTATTCTAATTTATTAATAAAAATAGTTTTGGGTGAAATAGGGACGGTTATTTTTGATTGATGAATTAAGAATTAGTTCTATATTGAGTAAAATTAAACTTAGAAAATTTTAGATATGAGTGAGGAAATTGTTCGTGTTGAGTTAAATTGATAGGAGATAGCAATATGAATAACAAAAATTCTAAAAGAGCATCCAATAATTTATCAATTATTGATAAAAAAGAATATGAACATAAGAAAATCCAGGAAGGATTACCGCAACTGCGGATAATATTCCTTTGTTTTGCTTTTTTGTATGGCGCATTTGGATATTTAGATTACTTGATGATTGATGAGTATATCAATGAATTCTTCATTATGCGTTTTGTTATTGTAATTCCATTATTTCTAATATTTGTATCGCTATCTTTTTACAGGGTAATTTTTCACATAGCGCAATATCTTATGACACTTTGCCTTGTTTCGGGTGGTGTCGCTATCGCTTTTATGCTTATTGTGTATCCTGACAATTTTAGCTACTATGGTGGAATGTTTATGGTTATTTTCTCTAGCTACTTTTTATTGAAGCTGAATAGTAGCTTTGCATTGATTGGTAATATGATAATTCAATTTTCTTATATTATTGGATCTCTATTAATTAATAAGTCACTTGATTTTGATACACTTATGGTAACAGCTTTTTTTCTCGGAGCAAATGTAATAGGTGCTATAGGCAATTTTCAATTGGAAAGTATGGGACGATTGAGATATATGCAGGAAAAGGAAATTAAAAATAAAAACATACAGCTAGAGTCACGTGTTCTTACTCAACATAATGAATTGATACAAATCAAAAAGGCATTTGAATCAACTAGTGATGCTATGGCAATCTTTAATCCTTCTGGACAACTCACCAATTACAACGACGCTTTTACCACTATTATGGATAGAACAGAGATTTCTGAGATGGAGCTATCAAAAAAATTAGAGGAAGCCTTATTCTCTGTACTCGCTGATGGTGTACCGTGGAATGGAGAACGGACCATTGTGACTGTTAATGGCCTCCTAAAGACAGTCTTGATCCAGGGCGACTCAGTATATGAAAATGATACGATAATTGGTGCAGTAATAATTTTAAAGGATATCACGGAGCGTAAAGTTGCGGAAGAGGAAATTAAATATATCGGTTCTCACGATCATTTAACAGGTCTTTTCAACAGATACGGGTATGATGAAATAATTCAAAACTTGGACAACATATACCAATTGCCACTGAGTGTCATCATGGCAGATCTTAACGGATTAAAGCTGATTAATGACACTTATGGTCATGCAATTGGAGATCAATTTCTTCAAAAGGCAGCTGAAGCGATGAAGTCTATATGCCGCAAAAAAGATTTAGTAGTTCGCTGGGGTGGAGATGAGTTTGTTATTCTGCTACCTCAGACATCCTTTGAGCAAGCAAAAATGATTGCTTATCGAATTACCCAGGAAAGCTCACAAGTTAAATGTGAAGGTGTGCCAGTCTCAATGGCGATGGGTATAGCATGCAAAGAACGTGAGGAAGAGGATATAACTGCAATAATGAAGCTAGCAGAAGATAAAATGTACAGACAGAAATTAACTGATAGTCGTAGTACTAAAAGCTCAATTTTAAATGCACTTAATAAAGCATTGCAAGTAAAAAGTCATGAAACAGAAGAGCATACGGAAAACATGCAGCAGATTGGTCAGAAACTGGGAATGCGACTTGGATTGTCTACGGAGGAATTATCCAGATTAAATTTGGTAATGAGGCTTCATGATATAGGAAAGATTAATATTCCCACAGAAATTCTTAAGAAAAAGGGAGCTTTGACTGCTGAAGAGTGGGCTCTTGTAAAAAAACACCCTGAGATTGGATATCGGATTACAAAGGCAACGGAAGAATTTGCCCATGTAGCACAAGAAATACTTTCTCACCATGAAAAGTGGGATGGTACAGGATACCCACAGAATCTAAAAGGAGAAGCAATCCCTTATCTTTCTAGAATTACAAGCATTGTAGATTCATATGAGGTCATGCTAAATGGCAGACCATATAAAGAACCTATGTCAAAAGAAGATATAATTGATGAGTTAAAAAGATGCTCTGGCACTCAATTTGATAGTGATATTGTAGAATCTTTTCTACAAGTAATTAGTGAATGTGATATATAATATATTAGAAAGGAAAATTGAATTTATAAATCAAAAATAAACGTCCCTGGAAAAAATTTGAAAACCTAAAAACTACAAAAAAATAAATAGCGCCTAAATATCAATGTAGATGATTTCAGGCGCTACCTTGTTTCTTGGATACCCATTTCATACCTCTCGGTAAAGTTCAACATTAGTTTTATTAATTACTACCCTATAAATCTCATTACCTCGTTATGTAGTAATTGCTATATATAATCTAACTGTTAACGGGCCAGACCACAACTCTTTCATAACAACTGATAATTGAATTGATTTGTTAGAATTATCATAAAACTATGTTGTAGTAAATTTATACCCAACTATTTTCTTTTTAAACATAAATTTTAAAAACTTTCCCACTGTCTTACAAAATGAAAAAATTACGATAAATAACACCATGCAAAAATTGCACCGTGCAAAAAATGCATGGTGTTTTTTGTATGGAATTAGGAATAGATAATTTTCTAAATGGTTACGCATACTAGAAAATAGGGATTCTAAGTACATAAAAATGTTGGCTCGTATTTTGCATAAAAAATATTGTTCAATGATTATTTAAAGAAATTATAACTAATAGGAGGGTATTATGAAATTTGAATTAATCGAAGGACTAACATCAATTAGTCTTGATTCAACAGTTACTTTGGCATTAGCAGCAATATTATTACTTTTAGGTTTTTCTGTTAAGAATAAAGTTAAATTATTAGATAAATACTGTATCCCAGCACCTGTAATCGGTGGATTCATATTTATGTTTATTACATGGATTGGGCATTTGACTGGGACTTTTGCAGTTGGTTTTGACAATATATTTCAAAATGCATTTATGCTAGCTTTCTTTACAACAGTAGGACTTGGGGCAAGTTATAAACTGCTTGTTAAAGGTGGTAAATTACTTATTGTGTACTGGCTAGTTGCCGGTGTAGTATCAATATTACAAAACACATTGGGTATTGCCATATCAAAGGTAATTGGTTTAGAGGCTCCATATGCTTTATTAGCTAGTGCTATTTCAATGATTGGCGGTCACGGAGCAGCTCTTTCTTATGGAAATACATTCGCCGAAATGGGATATGAATCTGCTCCGCTAGTTGGAGCAGCAGCAGCTACTTTTGGTTTAATATCAGCAGTTCTTATAGGTGGACCACTAGGTAGAAGACTTATTGTAAAGTATGATCTTAAGCCTGAAGAGGATGAAAATTTCGATACTTCTGTTGAGGATATAAATGCAAGTACTGGTCATAAACTAAGTACACTTGATATAATTAAAAATGTGTCAGCTATTTTAATATGCATGGCATTTGGTTCTCTTATTGCTGGTTGGATTAGCAAATTGATAAATATGGGATTTCCAACATATGTAGGTGCAATGTTTGTAGCTGTGATTCTAAGAAATGTTAACGAAAAGGCAAATTTCTATAGATTTGACTTCAATTTTGTTGATGAAACTGGAAATGTAATGCTTAACATGTACCTATCACTGGCATTAATGACTTTGAAACTGTGGGATTTATCAGGATTAATGGGTGGAGTAATGGTAGTTGTTTTCGCACAAGTATTATTAGTAGCACTTCTTGGTTATTTCGTAGTATTCAGAATTCTTGGGAAGAATTACGATGCTGCAGTTATGGTAGCAGGTCTTGCTGGACACGGATTAGGAGCTACTCCATCAGCAATAGTAAATATGACAGCTGTTAATGAAAAATACGGTATGAGTAGAAAGGCAATGATGATTGTTCCAATAGTTGGAGCTTTCTTAGTAGATATTATTTATCAACCACAGACAATTTGGTTTATTAAAACCTTTGTTGAAAACTTAAAATAAAGTCAAAGGGAGATTATTATGAGAAGATTAATGGAATGTGTGCCAAACTTTAGCGAAGGAAGAAATGAAGCTTTAGTTGAAAAAATTATTGATGAGGCAAGAAATATTGATGGGATTACAATTTTAGATTATTCATCTGATAAGGACCACAATAGAACGGTTTTAACAATGATAGGATCACCAGAAAAAATCAAGGAAGCTGCAATTAACACAGCTAGAAAAGCAGCTGAACTAATTGACATGTCAAAGCATGAAGGTGCTCACCCAAGAATGGGAGCCACAGATGTTATTCCCTTTACGCCAGTATCAAATATAACCATAGCTGAGTGTAATGAAATAGCAAAAGAAGTAGGAGCTGAGTTGGGAAGCTGGGGAATACCAGTATACCTTTATGAGGATTCATGCACAAAAGAAGATAGAAGAAATCTTGCATCTGTAAGAAAAGGACAATATGAAGGTTTCTTTGAAAAGATAAAGGGCGAGAACTGGAAGCCAGACTTTGGCCCACAGGAAATGAATGTAAAAAGTGGTGCTACAGCAGTAGGAGCTAGAGTTCCTTTAGTGGCATTTAACATAAATTTAGATACACCAAATGTGGAAATTG
>JBGUET010000070.1:0-9154 GCA_041821225.1 Sedimentibacter sp. | reverse complement strand
GCTTGCATCCATTTTCAAAGCTTGATTTATAAGAGAATTAATCAGCTTTACAACAGGTGAGTTTTTTACGTAATCATCATTTGATGCATTGTTTGTGCCTAATTCATCCATTTCAACAACAATGTTTTTGCTTATTTCATTAGCTGCTAGCTCAGTGTTTCTTCTGCTCATATACTTATCTATAGCTTCAATTATTTGTGTGCTTAAGGCGAATGCCACTTCTATGTTCATGCCCGATTCAAGCTGAATATTCTCAATGTCAGATAGGTTTAGTGGGTCATTCATTGCCACAAGCAGCCTGTTTCCAACTATTTGCAATGGTATAGAAATAGTTCTTCTGGCTAGCTTTTCAGATATTCTCTTGGCGGCTTCCACATTTATTGTATAATTATCAAGATTTATTATTTCAATGCTAGTTTGATAGGACAAACACTTCATTACATTGCTTTCATCTGTACAACCATTTTGCAATAATATTGTTCCTAGTTTATCATTTGATGTATTTTGTTTTAACAAGGCTTCATGCAATTGCTCGGCAGTGATTTTATTGTTTGAAATAAGCATTTCCCCTAGTCTGGATGAATGTTTATTCATATGTATCCTCATTTTCAAAAATATTATTCTGTATGAGAGAGTATTTCAATTATAAAATTAATGGTATATTTTGTCAAAGCATTTATTGTTAAGTATATATCAATAGTGTTTTTATAATTTAATGTAAATAAAATTTTATATACAAATGTATAAATATAATTTAACACAAATATAAAAATAATATAATATTAGATTTTCAAATTCCATCAGTATGACTCTAACCATTAACAAAACTTACAAAAAAAATGACGATTATTAATCGCCATCTTAAAATTTTCTTTATTAAATCACATTTATTCTGTTGTACTAAACAACATATATACTACCTCTGCTCTGGTAATATGGTTGTTCATACTGTTAAAGCTATTAGAATATGTCTTTTTTTCATAAAGCATATTTGTAGCTATACCATACCAGCTAAAGTACTGGTAATACGGAACTCTTTTCATTATAGTTTCCACTTCAGCATAGCTAATTAAATTTCCTGGTTTAAACGTACCATCAGCATATCCATTTATGTACTTGTTCAAAGTAGCATATGTTATTATATTAGTATAATAACCAAAGGTATCAGCATCCTTAAATGTTGTTGTACTTCCTGGATACATATATAAATTCCAATTTAAAACTCTGCTTAACAATGTTAAAAATTCAGCTCTTGTAATGTTACTATCAGGCTTAAATGTCATATCGCTATAACCATTAATGATGCCACGCCTTACATATGCATCTATTTCATCATTTGCCCAATGTCCCCTCACATCACGAAAAACTTGAGTACTATTATCTACAAAGGCACTAAAGATTGTACCAGAAGAATTTAAGATTTTAGGATTAATGGTTGCAGTCATCTTGCCATCTTCAATTACTGTTGGTATGTACAACCAAGTTGTACCATTCATTTTATATATACCACCATTAGTACTGTCTCCGTAATATTCAAATGCCAAATCTATTGATTTGCTTTCATCTACATTTCCAGATAAATTCGATAGTTTAACCGTATAGCTGTCTGATGCTTTAATTAAATTGCTATACTTGGTTTCTTCCACATCATAAGATGTAATAACACTTAAGCTAACATCATGATAAAATGTGCCTGAAGGAACATTCATGGCAAATCTATTATCTGCAGTTACTACAATTCCTCCTGAAATAGGAATAATTTCTGTTGTTTCCTTTTCTAAACCATCCTTGGTATTTGCTTCTCTATATGCTTGATTGTAGGATTCTTCATATGCACTGATAAATGCCTGTATAAATCCATTTTCATAGTCAATATAATCATTGTTCAAAGAATATTGTTCTATAATATCTGTATTAAAAGGCATGTCTCTTGTATAACTTAAACTATTACCTAAATAAAAGTCTTTAATGCCGTAAGCAGCTCCAGCAATGAGGCCAACAGCTTCCCCATCTGCAAGACCTTGCTCTAAAGTCACTTGAGTAGACTCATAGGCAGCCTTATCATAGGCATCATTATACCCTTCCTGAAAGCCAGTTTTAAAATCTGCAATAAATCCACTTCTATAAGATGACTTTTGTTTATCTAAATCATACATATCGCTAATGTCTGTGCTGTCAGGCATGGAATCACTATAATTATAATCTTCACCACTTCGACTATCTTTAGCTCCACTTATTTCTCCTAGAGCCCTACCTATTTCTTCAGCATATTCTGACTCGTAGGTTGTGCTTGTAGCAGCAAAGGCTGCACCGGTACTCAAAAGCATTAACAATACTATTATAATTGATATTATTTTATTTGTAATTTTCATCTGCCTACCTCCTCACAAGTACTAATACTTTTCCTACCGATAAAATGTCCCCGGAAGTCAAGCTGTTATTTGTAATAATTTCATTCACATAAGATATAGTGCCATATGTCTGTCTTGAAATATTGGTTATGGAATCACCTTGTTTAACTACATAGAAATCATAAACTGGTTGATCGTTTCCTTGTGTACCTTGATTAACAGGATAAAAGGCTTGAAGATTATCTATTAAGAATACTCCTATATCATCCCTGTTAAATGGCATTTCATAGTATATATGAGTCAATTTCAATGGATACAAATCTAAATCCTGTGGTGGAGAAACCTCTACATCAGACCATCCTAACCAGGATATACCTTTAGAAGCAACAACATCTATGTCTTCACCATCTTGGGTTCTGAACCTAAAACCTAATGTTCCTGGTGAATATCCAAAGGCATTAACCCCTACACTTATACTAGTAGGTGGATACTTAAACTCCATTTCAGATCCTAAATCGATATAGGCTCTGTTTTCTTGCCCAATGGCTAACATGTTGTATTCAAATCTCAATGAATATTTACCAGTCTTTTTAATTGTTGAAGGCTCAACATTTCCTTTAATGTATTCATTTGATGGAATAAAGCTATAGTTTCTAGTTTCAAAGTCATCTAGCTTGTACACTTTAGCGTAATCACCCTCATCTATGGCAGTGTCATCGCCAAACATGTTGCTTCCTCCGCTATTACTTCCTGAAGTTCCACCAGACAAAGCAAAATCATTATATCCGGCATAGGACGCAAATAAAGAACCTTCTTTAGAACCATTTGCAGTCTCAATAGGTATTACATCTGGATCAGTGTCAGCAATTCCTTCAAGGCTGTATATCTTTAATGACATGCTTCCTACAAGTTCAGAATCGCTTCCTTTGCTCATATTTAAATCATCAACTACTATTCTTCTAGGGCTTAATCCCATGGACTTAATAACGTCAATAGTTCCATCATAACTACCGTTAAAAGGAACTGTAACAATCATATCTTCAACATTCATTTCTCCCAAAGTTTCGCTAGTAGGGTCACCAAAGCTAAATTGGCTTACTGCTATCTTATCATCTTTAATCAAATCGTTTAACAAATATATTATTTGTGCTTGGTCAAGAACAGGAAAATAATTTTTTAATATTTCGTCTCTTTCCCTATTTAACAGGTCCCATTTCTTATTTATGCTATCTTCCGTTTTTATTGTAGCATTCATATCGGCTATTTTATTGTCAAGCTCTACAATTTCAGTTTTTAAGCTACTTACTTTTGTTGATTGTGGAACGAGAATAAAGCGATTTGAAAAATATACAATTATAACAATTCCCAATAAGGTAAGCAATATTTTTTCGCTTTTAGTAAAAGGTCTTAAATTCATTTTTTTGCCTTTGAGTATACTATTCATCTATATTCACATCCTTAAAAGTCGTATTTAAAACAAAATTGTAATCGCCTTCCACATTGTCAATACTTGATATAAATACAGATTCTACATCGTTAATATATTTAAGGCCTTTGCTAAATTCTGCTACAGAATTACTATCCTTTGCAACACCAGAAATTTGTATGTCTCTGCCGCTTGCACTAAAATTAGTCAAGAATAAATCCTCAGGCATCTTTGATTTAATTTCAGATAACAAATCTTCCCTAATAATATCAGTTTTAGCAATATTTTTGTCCAGCTCTTTAATATTGTCTACTTCTTCATTAAAACTCACCATTTGATTTTCAAGCGCTTTTATTTCGTTATACTTATTTACTGTATCAGTATTTTCGGCAATTTCAGTTTTATCCTTTATTTGGTTTTGTAACATTACTATTTGAAGTTGATTATATGTTCCAATTGCAAACACTCCAACTATACACAGCAAAAGTAACATATATAACAAAATCATTTTATTAAACTTTAATTCCCTTTTCTCTACATAGGGTTCAAAAAAATTAAGATCGCTCATTGCTTCCCCCCATTTGCTCTTATTAGTGTGCCAATGGCATTAGCATATATTGCTAAGTCACCATAAAATTTTACTTTATCTAGACTAATTAGTTTAACACATGGTACATCGAAATAACTGCTCATAATCTCCTCAATACCACTTATATGAGAATAATTGCCATAAATCAAAACTAATTCAATTTTATTATCTGTTTCTCTGGAATTGTAATACCTAAATACCATATCAATTTTATCAAGTAGGACTGCAAGCTTGGCTCTAATGTCAGAAGCTACGGCAACATCCTGGTCAGAAGCTATAGCAACATCCTGTTCATAAGGCTCATCAAAGCTTACAAGAGGGCTATCATTAATAGTTGGACTTATCTCTTCTTTAACAACACGGGATATGCTTATTAAACTTTTATTAGTGATATTAAGTGCAGTACTCTTCTGTTCTAAACCCACACATGCAATGGTAATGTTCTTGTCATACAAACCATTTATGCTGTCATTTAGTCTTATTAACTTGCTTATGGCATTGCCTGCATAATCTAAGGCTACTGGTTTCAAACCTAAATTCTGCAATAAATTGTAATGGGTTTCAACCATAAACTTAGGTACCCCTACTAGCATTACATTTTGTATTTCAACACCTTCTTCTTCAACAACGTTAAGAGGAATATATTGAACAACATAGCCTTCAGGATCAACGGGAAAATATTCATCTAATTGGTATTTTAAAATGGAAGCAATCTGCTTTCCTTCAACCTTTGGAATACTTATTTCTCTAATAATTATGCTAGATGAATTTATTACAACATAGGCTTCACCGTGAGATACATCTTTATCTGATAATTCCTTTTGTAATAGATATGAAAATTTCTCCATATCTTTTATTACTCCATCTTCATACAATCCATCAGGGACTGGTATTGTAAAGCACTTACTAACAATGATATTCTTTTTATTAAACCTACCCTCTACTACTTTTACTTCATCTGCACCAAATTCCATAGAAATTGTCGTTTTGTTATTAAATAAACTCAATGTCATCACCCCTTATAATAATAGATTAAAATACAAATTTATAATACTCTGTCCACTTAAAACCGTTATGAAGAATCCTAAAACTATAAACGGGCCAAAGGGAATAGGGTCTTTCCTTGTTTTAATCTTTGTAGCCAATAAAACGATAGAAATAATTGCGCCTAAAACAAATGATAAAAATATATTTAATAATATGTATTTAACTCCTAAAACAAAGCCTAAAACACCAATGAGTGTTACATCCCCACCACCCATACCACCGCCAGATATTATCACAATGGCCAAAAACAATCCCCCAGCCAATATAAGTCCTAAAAAACTGCCTATTAAATCTAAAGATATACCATACAAGAAATAATTACCGGCTTTATGAATAATAGATAAAACTAAAATGCTCATGACTAAACTATCTGGAATAATCATATCCTTTAAATCAATAAAAATTATAGCCACAAGCACTGAAGACACCAATGCATAAAATATGAAATCTACTCCAAAACCAAATTTCATATAGATAATTATATATATCAACGCATTTAATGATTCAACCAAAGGATACTGCATGGAAATAGCTACCTTGCAATATCTACATTTACCTTTTAATGCTAGGTATGAAAACAAAGGTATATTATCATACCATTTCAGGCTGTGGTTGCATTTAGGACAATGAGAGCCTGGCCATGCAATACTTTCAACTCGTGGTATTCTATATATTAAAACATTTAAGAAGGAACCTATAATAAGTCCGTAAATTAAAATTATTAATGTCATTGATTCCCTCCTGTTGGTAAATTACTAGTTGTAAATAATGCTATTTATAATACTTACTGTTTAAATATTCTTCTACCTTTGATTTACTTTCACTGCTTATACTGCCAGAATAAAGAATTAACTCAGCAATATCTACACTTGAATCACCTATTTTTAAAGTTGTACCATCTAATGTAATACTTGAACTAATTATATTCCATTGATTTTCATTTCCTTCTGTAAATCCTGGAATTGTTAATTCATTAGTTCCATTGACAATATATTTGGATGAATCAACGCTTCTATTTCTCAAAACTGCGTAGACTATAACTTGCCCACCTGAACTTCCTTGAGCAATCTGAACATATTTATTGGCATCAAATTTAACATATTGACCTATGAATTCATCATCTACATCAGTTCTATTAACAATTGGTCTAGATGCATCATTAGTGGGTAAAGCACTTTCACTTGGAACACTTACCCCATTAATACTGGCAATGTCATACCATTTCTTTAACATATAGTCTGTTCCAACTTTTACAGCTTCTGTTGTTCCCGATAAAAAATCAATATATGATGCATCTAAATGCATTATCAAATTATCTGTAATAGGCAATCCTGAAATAAATATTGGCTCGCTTACTGCCTGATCCCCTAATTTGCCAGATTTTGCAGCAGGTGTTACAGTAAATATAAGATGTCTACCTGCTATTTCAGTTAAATGAGGAAAGGTGCTTTCAGAAGTTCCGAATTTATAAATAGTTTCATTTGAGAAAATTTCATAATCCCTAGGAAATATAGGATAATAGTGATTTTCAGCATCATTTTTTTCAACACCAGTAGTTTTAGGCCATGGAATATTATATTCATCAGAGGAAATATACCATTCAACCTGATTTAGCAAATGATCCCATTTGTATATGGATTTATTAGTAAAATTACCAACTACGCTGAAGTCATCTGTAGCATATCCATAATAATCATCTTGAACTTGAGTGGTCCCCTGCATAAGTTTCACCCCTATGCTATCTACACTTATTATTTCCAAAGAATCTGGCTTTACGTTCGATACTAAGGTGTAATAATCCAAGTTATCATATGAAATTTTCAATGATTCATACTCAACATCAATTCCTCCTAAATCAGTCTTAAAAATTTCAGTTTTCTCTAATGTAGAAGAAGTTGCAACTCTTATTTTAGCATCATCTATTTCATTTTCCATTAATTCCTGTGCTTTAAAAATATTTTGGGTTATCCCCTTAGTTGACAGTAAATAAGTGAAGTGAGATGAAATAGCCCCTAAAAAGGAAATAGCAATAATTCCCAATACTGCTAATGAAACGATAATCTCCACTAATGTAAAGCCCTTGCTTTTTTTCATAATTTTCACCCACTATTACTATTTTACTATTTGAGGTCCTGCTGCTAGCCAATAATCAGCCATTATATCTGTTGCTATATTTTTAAATATTTCATCCAAGTCAAAATCAGTACTGTTATATACATATCTATTAGCATCCTCTGTACCAATCTCATCACCTATATACTTAATATTAGTAGTCAGACCACTTGCATATCCTATAAGATAACTCCTAATTCCCGCTGAATCATCAAAGCCTTCAATAGCACTTCCAACAGAGGCTATATATTGGCTGTTACTAATGGTACTGCTTCCAGTTCCAGTTATTACTGTTTTACTAGGAACACTATCATTTTTTTCACCGTATTTAACATAATTCCCAGTATAATTATAGTAATTACGCCCAGAAACATAACTAATTAAACCATATTTATGTTCAATTTCTTTCAGAGTTTCTGATCCTGGTGAATAGCTAGATAAATAGTCTAATGCAATATTTCCATCTGGCAAAAAACCTGTTATTTCAGTTGATGCCCAACCGGTATTCCAATCAAATCTATAATAATTTGTTCCGCTTATATTTTCTCTATAACCTGAATACGTATAATATCCATTGTTATCCTCATATTTATAGTTTTTTGTCTCATATGTGGTTTCCCCATCAACAAGTAAAATTATATAATGATGAACCTGATCCTTAGCATCAATTGGCATTCCTGCTGCACTCATCCTTGTTCTAAAGGTATTATGAAGATAATAGGCTCTCCTTAATCCATCCCCTGTATTTGTACCCCCAGTGGCGTTTAAGCTCCCTATGACGCCTCTCAAAGTTGTTGATTCATCACTATTATAAACTTCATAAAAAGGATGTAGTTCATCAGGTTTAGAATTTGCAGAAGTAAAAGGACTGTTTGCAGTAGTAGCAAATGGAACTAATGAAACAAATACATTTTCTTCCTTAGCAAGCGATTGAATAATACCAGTACCATTACTTGAACCATCTCCAATCAATGCAGATATAACTTCGTCAATTCTTGAAGTTTTACCATTTTTGTTAGTGACAGTACTACCGTCTGGTGCTTCATTCATACTGCCAGAAGTATCAACAATTATGGTTATATAGGCAATTTCGTTTTCTCCCTTTCCTGAAGTTTCTCCATCACTTCTAAATGCCAATGCTATTGAAGGGGAGGCCTCCGTACCTTTATCAACTACCTGTATAGCGTTGAGAGTTTCAACAGTAGTTTCATAAGCAATCTTTTCATTGGTTTTATTTCCTTCATCATCTGAATTATAGGCATGTACTTCGTATTTTAAAATTGTATCACCATTTGCAGTTTCATCCTTATTAAATGATAAACCATATAGCAAACCTTCTGACTCATCTACCACTACATTTTCCACATGGGTTTTAAGACTATCATCATATTTCATAATTACAATCTTTTTTTCATCAGGACTTACCATGAGATAGTTCCATCCAGGGTCCATTACCGACTCTGATGCTATAAAAGGTTCTGGAACTGCAAAAATAGCCTTTGAATATCTAACAAGTTCATTTGTTTTCTCAACTGCAATTCTTAATTCTGACTGAACTGAATACTCTTTTACCGTCAATGCTTGAGATTTAGTGCCAAATATGAGCATATTTCCACTTAAGGTTATAAC
>JBGUET010000069.1:0-9222 GCA_041821225.1 Sedimentibacter sp. | reverse complement strand
AAAGCTAAGATTGTTTCTAATCTAGGTATTAATGGTACAATTTGTTTTGGTAATGGTTATAATGATATTAAGATGATGGAAATGGCTCAAGTTTCTGTTGCAGTATTAGGGGAAGAAGGCTTTTGCTCGAATTTAATTAATGTTTCTGATATAACAGTCAAATCAATAGAAGATGGTATAAATTTACTGTTGAATCCACATAGGTTTATTGCTACACTGAGACGATAAAAAAATCTAGAATGAAAATTTCAAGAGCTTTATCATATGCCTTTATAAATTGATGATAACATAAAATTGCCTTGAAATAATTTAACGCAAAATATTGACATGTGCTGTTACTGATATTATAATTGTAAATGCAAATGAATTGCAACTACATTTGCATTTGTAATTAAGTGAAGGCGGATGAAAATGAAAATGAAAATGAAAACTATAACTAAAAAAGTCATAAATACCATATTAGGCTTAACGCTTACTTTAGGTTTGTTGTTTGTTACAAGTTGCATGAGCAACGGTAAAACAACAGAAATAAACAAAGATACTGGGGATGAAGCTGTTGAAAAGCCCATTATTGCCGTGACAATTGTTCCAGAGGAAACTTTCGTGAAAGCGGTTTGTGGAAACTTAGCTGAGGTCATTACTCTTGTACCGCCAGGAAGCAGTCCGGAAAATTATGAACCTACTCCACAGTTAATGGAAAAATTCAGCAAATCATCAATTTATTTTTCAATTGGTGTTCCTACGGAGCAAGCAAATATTCTGCCCAAGATTGGTGGCATCAAAGTGGTTTCTCTGGCTGATGAAGTTGCTGCAATTTACCAGGATGGAATGTTTGAATCAGGCGAAAGAGATCCCCATATTTGGCTTTCACCAAAAAGAGTAAAGGTAATGATTGATACAATTCAAAGAGAGATGAGTATTCTTGACCCTACAAACAAAAGTATTTACGAAAAAAATGCAACTGCTTATATTAAGGAACTTGATGAGCTTGACAAGCAAGTTGCAATTATATTTGATGGTTCGCAAAACAAAGAAATCATTGTATACCATCCTGCATTTGGATATCTTGCAAATGATTATGGGCTAAAAATGTACGCTTTAGAAGATGAAGGGAAAGAAGCCTCAGCTAAGCATTTGCAGGATATTATAGACCTTGCAAAAAAAGAAAACATAAAAGCAATCTTTTATCAAGAAGAAATCGACAGTAGGCAATCCCAGGCATTTGCCGAAGAAATTGGTGGCAAATCTGTACAACTAGCGCCATTAGCTGCAGATTACATTGAAAACTTTAAAATAATGGCGGAAATGATGGCGGGGAATATACAGTGAATAATATAGCATTCCATATAGATAATTTGTCAGTGCATTATGGTAATACGCCTGCAATTTCTAAAATTCATCTTGATGTTAGAGAGGGAGAATATTTAGGGATAATAGGGCCAAATGGAGGAGGAAAATCTACTCTTCTTAAAGCAATGCTAGGACTTGTACCAGTTTCCTCAGGAACAGTACAAATCTTTGGAAACAATTCAAATAAAAACAAAGAATTAGTTGGATATGTTCCACAGTTTGCAGCAATGGATAAACACTTCCCAATAACTCTTTTTGAAGTTGTTTTATCTGGAAGGCTAAAACCTGGGTTTTCACCTTTCTATAGATATAAAAAAAAAGATAAAGAAGTGGTTTACCAGCTCCTTGAAAAAGTTGGAATTACAGATCTTGCAAATAGACAGATTTCTCAGCTGTCAGGTGGAGAATTCCAGAGGATGCTTATTGCAAGAGCCCTAGCTGTAAATCCAAGACTCTTGATTTTAGATGAACCTACTGCCAGCGTGGATGCACATTCTCGTGAACAAATATACAGCTTATTAGCAGAACTGAACAAGGATATGACCATTGTCCTAGCTACTCATGACTTGCTAGCCATTTCTTCGGAAGTAAGTAAACTCGCTTGTTTAAATGGACATCTCGTTTATCATGGAGAACCAGAGCTTACTGAAAACATTGTAAATAGTCTCTATGGTTGTCCAGTTGACCTAATCGCCCACGGCGTGCCACATAGGGTGCTCAAACAACATAAGGAGGTCAAATAAATTGATTAAAGCCTTTTTTGAATATCAGTTTTTGCAAAACGCTGTATTTGCTAGCATTTTGGCAAGTTTGGTTTGTGGCATCATTGGGGTTGTTATCGTTGAAAAAAAGCTTGTTATGATGAGCGGAGGTATTGCTCACACTTCCTATGGAGGCGTGGGACTGGGCTATCTTTTAGGCTTTGAGCCAATTCTAGGTGCCTTTCTGTTTTCCATATGTGCAGCACTTGGTATAGGATATATAAAAGGGAAGGGTAGTTCACAATCAGATGTTGTAATTGGTTTGTTTTGGTCATTAGGCATGGCTTTGGGCATTATATTTATAGCATTTATGCCTGGATATCCTCCAGATTTAAACTCTTATCTTTTTGGCAACATTTTGTCCATAACAAAATCGGATCTTTATCTAATGATAAGTTTGACAATATTTGTGTTGCTAGTTATTGTTGTTTTTTTTAATAAATGGAAGGCATATCTTTTTGACGAAGAATTTGCTTTTATTATTGGAATAAATACAGCTTTTATGAAATATGTACTTTTAATTCTTATTGCCATGACTGTGGTTGTTTTAATTCGTGTGGTTGGTATTATTCTTGTGCTTGCATTGCTTACAGCACCTGCTGCAATTGTAGGAATACTAACATATAGCTTAAAAAAACGCATGGTATACTCGGTAATACTTGGTAATATATTTTGTTTAACTGGACTATTTATATCATATAAAATGAACATTGCTTCTGGAGCCGTTATTGTAACATTGTCTGTAATGACTTATTTTATAGCATTTATTGTGCATTCAACATTTATGAGAATAAGAAAAAAAAGGATAAAAGAAGAGAATTTTTTATAGAACCTATAATTAAGTTAAAATTAAATAAATTATTTACATGTTTTTTTTAAAGCATGTTAGTAGACTGCTTTTATTTGCTATTGCATTAAAAATTATCATATGGTATTCTTTTCAAAGGATAATACTAAAATTGGAATTAGCAATTGTAGGTGAAAATAAAATTTTTCAGGAGGAGCATTCATGAATAATAATGAAATTTTAATTATAATGGGCCACGCTTTAGATATAGAGAGTACAGATATGGTTGAGATATTTAAACTAGGAGGTATTGAACTATCAAAGGAAGATGTAGAGAAGATGCTTATAGAATCAAAAGAAGATTGCTCTACGGAAGATGAGAATTGTGATGATATAGAAGAAATTACAAAATGCAAGAATGGTACATTAGAGTCATTCTTAAATGGCTTCATTATATTGAAGAGAGGCAAACAAGACCTAAAACCTGGACAAACAGAAACGCCGTCACTATCTATAAAAGGCAACAAAAGTATTAATAATATTATATTAAAGAAATTAAAAATAGCATTGTCCCTTTCAAGTGAAGACATGCTTGATATTTTTGATGAATCAGGAGACCAATTAACAAAGGGTGAATTAAGCAATATGTTTAGAAAAGAAGGTCACACCCATTATAAAAAATGCGATGATAAACATATTAGAAATTTTTTCGAAGGATTAGAAAGAAAAAAAATATAATAACTTCTTCTTTTGTTTTATTTGGATGGACCTTATATATAAGGTCCATCATTTGCAACCTAACACATGTTAGTAAATAACATAAAGAAGTAGCAATAAACAATATGGAGGTATATTTTGCAGGAATTTCTACAGGTAACATTTTTAAACAATACAATTTTAAATTACTTAATTTTTTTTGCTGTCTTAATATTTGGGGTAGTTGCCATAAAAATTCTAAAGTGTCTACTGGTTAAACGTTTCAATGCATGGGCTAAGAAAGCAGAAACAAAAATAGACGATCAGTTAGGCTTATCTTTAGTCAAAAAATTATGCACAATATTATATTTGGCAACATTTTATTTTAGTATAAAAGTTTTGAATCTTAATAGTGTAATTAATAATATGATTAACATGCTCAGCTTTGCAATTACAATTGCAGTTGTTGCAATGTTTATTTCGTTAATTTTAACATTTGTTGTTACTAAATATATTGAAAATAAAATAGATAGTGCAAATAGAAAAATCATAACAATATTAATAAATAGAATAGTAAAAATTGTTATTTGGAGCATTGCACTGGTTCTTTTTCTTGATAATATAGATATTAAAATAACATCTCTCATAACTGGTTTTGGTATTGGCGGTATTGCTTTAGCCTTTGCAGCACAATCTATTCTCGTTGATCTTTTCTGCTACTTTACAATATTCTTTGACAAGCCTTTTGAAATCGGTGATTTTATAATTGTTGGAGAACAGATGGGAACAGTGGAATATATTGGAATGAAAAACTCACGCTTGCGCGCTTTAAATGGGGAACAGATTATACTCGCCAATTCTGACTTAACCAAATCGCGTATTAGCAATTATAAATCAATGGTAGAAAGGCGAGTACTATTTAGAATTGGGGTTACTTATAATACGACAGCAAGTACGCTAAAGGAGATTCCTGGACTTATTAAAAAGATTATAGAAAGTGTTCAGGAAACAAGATTTGGCAGGGTACACTTTTGCGCTTATGGTGCATATAGTCTTGACTATGAAATAGCATATTATGTTTTAACCAGTAACTATGACAAATATATGGATATTAACCAAGAAATTAATTTAAGAATAAAAGAGGAATTTGACAAGCAAGGTATTGAATTTGCATTTCCAACACAAACAATACAATTAGACAAGGGTACGATTCAATCGTCTTTGAAAAACCTTGATTAATATAATATAATAAACAAAAAAACTTTAAATGGAGAATCTTCTCTGCTTAAAGTTTTTTTTATTAAATGCTTTTAAAAAGGAAAATTTTAATTTTAAGAGCTTTAACAGGTGAAAATATATAGAATAGCAGAGAGCAGTGAATCGAAAAATATTGTATTTTGAGAGATTTAAGGTTATAATGTTAAAAATGGCCGGCGCTACTTAGATACAATTATCATAGCATTGAAATACTAAATATCAGTTAGTAATTGGTCGAATGGAGCATCATATGCATAAAAAAATTAAGAAGTATAATGATTTAGTAAATAAAAAAAAGTTGATTTATATTCCAGCACTTTTGATTACTTTTGTAATCTTGTTTTTTGGGATTTTTAGCATTGAGTATTCAAAATCAATGGTATATAAACAATTAAAAATTGATGCTTTGAATTTTACACAACAAACTGTTAAACATATAGAACATAATCAGGAAACAAAAAATGCAATACTTAGCAATATGGAAGACAAAATGTCCATTGCTGGGAAAATGATTTTTGAGAATAAGGATTCAATTAGTAATAGTTGGTTAAGGAGAATTGCAGATGACTTTGGTATTGAAGAAATTGACTACTACACACCAACAGGTAAAGTTATCTTTTCTACATATGATGAGGATGTAGGGATTCAAGTATCCCTTGGGGACCCCGTATATTCTTTTATGTCTAGTAACAAAAAAAATCTTCATGAAGATGTAAGAAAAAGTATTGATAGAGATATTTATTACAAGTTCAGTTTTTTTAGGGATGATGATGGGGATTTTGTAGAATTGGGTATTGTTTCAGATAAGGTTTATTCTGATACAAAGTTGTATGACTATCAAAATATGGTGGACGATATCTCAAAAAATCAAAATGTGTATTATGCATTAATAACGAACAGTGAGTTAGTTGAGATTGCGGATTCGGATTTATATGATATTGGAACTGATTGGAAAAGCGACCATGAATACTCAGAAGTTTTAAAAGGCAATTCATTAGCGTATGAGTGGTATTATGAAAAAACAAATAGAAAAGTGCTTGAGGTAGCCGTCCCTATAATTATTGATGGAAATATAGTTGGGGTATTTGCAGTAGGTCATAGTCTTGAGGTAGTTAATGATTTGATTAAAACTGATAGTTTTAGGATGATTTTTATTATTGTATTTGTGCTATTAATATTGATTTGGAGTCAAAAAAAATACATTATACAACCAATTCTTAAATTAAATAATGAACTCATGGAAATAGACATTAACATAAGCGGCAATCAACTAGCAACTGGGGAAGAAGATTTATTTAAAGGTGTCTATAGCACTATAAATAATTTGTTATATCGAATAGATGAAAATGTTTCGAATATTAACCAAATAAAATCTTGTGTGGAATATTCGGCCTATCATGATTCTTTAACAGGTATTAAAAATCGTAGAGCCTTATTTGAAGATTTGGATTGCTTACTTAGCGAAAACCAACAGGGCGCACTGTGTATGTTTGAATTAAATAATTTAAAAGAAATCAATGATACTTATGGACAACGTGCAGGGGATGATACCTTATGTACAGTGGCACATGGAATAACTCAAGCAATAAAAAAGGGCACCACGTTATATCGTTTTGCTGGAGATAAATTTATTGCTATAATATTAAGAGATATTGGAGAAGTTGAAAAAGAATGTATTGACATAATGAACTGTATTGACCAACCAATAACGAGTGATAATATGGTAATAGATACAGCTTGCTGCATGGGTATCACTCTATTCTCTAAGGAAAATAATGGGGCAAGTGAATTGATTAGTAAAGCCGATACAACCATGTACTATGTTAAAAATAATTTCAAAAAGGGCTATACTTATTTTATGCCATTCATGCAAGAAGCATTGAACAAAAAAACAGAAATAAGCAATGTTTTAAGAAATGCAATAAAAGAAAATGGTTTTAAGCTTCTGTATCAGCCTATAGTACATACAAATACAGGGGAAATTGTATCTTTTGAGGCTTTACTTAGATTGCGAGATTACAATATTTCGCCTATGGAGTTCATAAAAGTTGCTGAAGAAAATGGAATGATTAATGATATAGGTAGGTTTGTAATAAAAGAAACTATTTGTCAATTGCATGAATGGAAAGAAAAAGGTATAAGTATCAAACCAATAGCTGTTAACCTATCTCCAAAGCAGATTAAGGATATTGGACTTATAGATTATATACAAAACCTACTGATCAAGTATGCTATTGAATCACAGTTTATTAGTATAGAGATAACAGAGGATGTGTTGGTTGAAGATTCAGCGGAAGCAATTAAGTTTCTAGAAAACTTAAAAAGTATTGGTGTTAATATTTATCTAGATGATTTTGGTTCTGGATATTCATCCTTGACCTATTTAACATATATGCCCATTGATAAAATAAAGCTTGATAAATCACTTAATGATAGATATTTAAATAAAGATTACTATGGTATTATAGGTAATATTATTAATATTGCTCATGAATTGAATTTGTTAGTTATAGCTGAGGGTATTGAGTCAATAGAACAGCATGAAATTTTAAAAGAAGTCTCATGCGATTTTATTCAAGGTTATTTATTCAGCAAGCCAGTGGATGCTGAAATTGCTAAAAGAATGTTAGAAAGTCAATATCTAATCAATATATAGACATTATAGAGTTGTATATATAAATAAAAAAGATCTAATTCAACACTGTGTTGACTGTAAAAAAAAGTTGAAACAAGCATAATTTGCTTGTTTCAACTTTTTTAAAATTATATTTAATAATTGGCTTCACTATTTTAGCTTGTCAACTTGCTTTTGAAAAGCTAGCAAATGGCTGTCAGAACCACTCTTTAACGCCGAGAACACTTCATACACGTTTTCTGGCAAGTCATGTGTTAGGAAAAGTTCATACATTGCAATATTGTCGATTTCAGCTTGGACTCCAGTCTTTGCTGCTTCTAACAAATCAGCTGGAACAACTACATGTTCAGCGGATTCATCAGCTGGAAAATCAATGTCATATGAAAGATAAACTTCTTTTAAATATGCAAGATGGGTTTCTTCAGCACTAGCAATATTTACATAGGGCTTTTGGCTACCGAATTTGTCCATTATAGCTAAATATTCTCCATGGGCTAAGTATTCATCTTGAACAGCATACATTAACATATCATTGATACTCAAATCTTTATCTTTAAGTGCGCCTATTGCTCCGTAACCTTCAAGTGTTAATTCTATATCTGCGGAATTTAAAGGTTCAGGGTCTATATCAACATTATGGTCTACTGGCTGACTTGTTAAAGGCTCTTGATTTTCAGCATCCTGTACTGGTGTGGCATTTTCTTTTTCAGATTCATTTGGTGAACTGCAACCAGACATAATAAATATACTGCTGATGACGATTATAAAAACCAGTATTGCACTATTCATATGATGACTGGATTTTTTTGAAACTTTATTTAATTGCATATTATTTCCTCCTTAATTCTATTATTCAAAAAAATGAAATTATAGTATACATTATATATACCAAGTTAAAGGGTAGTTAAACAAATAAAAGAATTGTTTGTGAAGTCATTCTTGATAATAAGTTGAATCAAAGATGTTAGAAATATTTTTCCTTTAAATTAAAGGTGTTTTATGTTATGATTTGCAAATAGAGTTTTGTAGACAAGGGATGATTCTCACTTGTTTTGTGGCAACGAGGACTGTCTCGTTGCATCTTAATCAAATTCAGAGGAGGTATTCATGGAAATTAGAAAAACTAAACTAGAAGATATCAATGCAATAATGCAAATATATGCTCAAGCAAAAGAATTTATGAAGATTAATGGGAATCCAAATCAATGGGGAAAAGAATATCCAGCAATTTCTTTGATTCAAAAGGATATAGAAAGTGGAAATAGTTTTGTTGCAGTTGAAGGCGGCAAAATTGTTGGAACATTTTATTTTGTGGTAGGAGAAGAGCCAACCTATGTAAAAATATATGATGGAGAGTGGTTGGACAATGAACCATATGGAGTTGTTCACAGAATTGCCTCCGCTAATGGTAACCGAGGTTTTGCAACATTTTGTTTGAATTGGTGTTTTGAAAAATCCAAAAATATACGTATAGATACTCATAGAGACAATATTCCAATGCAAAAGTTACTTGTAAAGACAGGATTTATTTATTGTGGAATCATTTATTTAGAAAATGGTGATGAAAGAATTGCCTATCAAAAAAACAGGGTGGTCTAATTCAAATGACAGAGAAAAAATCTCTCAAAGCCATTGAAATTCTATTAATTGTAATAATTGATTAAGTTATGATGAAAATTGAAATATTTTTTTAATTACAAAGGGACGATAACATTTGTTATCGTCCCTTTGTAATT
>JBGUET010000068.1:0-9254 GCA_041821225.1 Sedimentibacter sp. | reverse complement strand
TGACTTATTTTTTTTTCATCATCTAACAATGTACCATCCAAATCCAAAACAACCATTTTAAAGTTCATAAAATCATCTCCAAATTAATTATACAATTAAAACTCATATTTGTATATAAGCGAAATTTGATCACTATAATTTCACGCCATTCTATCGTTAATTTATTATCATTAAATCGTTTTATTTTTGTCGCATTTTGCTATTTAGTACGTAAATTCATTTATGGTGTTCAAATAATTCAGTAAAATAGTGAAATTTTAAAAATCAGGTTCAAGAAAACGTTTATATACCAACACCGATATTTTTGGATTAAAATTTTAAAAATAATTTATAATTTACTATTGTGTTATATTTTTAACTATGTTACAATGGTTCTACAATTTAATATTACTAAGGAGAATAAAATTATGATGAGATTTACTTTACCAAGAGATATGTATTATGGAAAGGGTTCTTTAGAACAGTTAAAAAATTTAGAAGGAAAAAAAGCTATTCTAGTAATAGGTGGCGGTTCAATGAAAAGGTTCGGTTTTGTAGATAAAGCTCTTGACTATTTAAAACAAGCAGGTATTGAAACAAAATTATTTGAAAATGTAGAACCTGACCCATCTGTTGAAACAGTTATGAAAGGCGCTGCTGTCATGAGAGAATTTCAGCCAGACTGGATAATTTCTATGGGTGGCGGTTCTCCTATTGATGCTGCAAAAGCTATGTGGGTGTTTTACGAATACCCTGAAACAACATTTGAAGATATAATTCAACCATTCTCTTTCCCAACTTTAAGAAAAAAAGCTAGATTTGTTGCAATTCCATCTACTTCAGGAACTGCTACAGAAGTAACAGCATTCTCAGTAATTACTGATTATGCAAAAGGAATTAAATATCCATTGGCTGATTTTAATATCACTCCAGATATTGCAATTGTTGATCCTTCTTTAGCTGAAACAATGCCACCAAAATTAACTGCACACACAGGTATGGATGCATTGACTCATGCAATAGAAGCATATGTATCAACATTAAACAGCCCTTTCACTGACCCTCTTGCTTTAAAATCAATAAACATGACATTTGAATATCTACTAGATTCTTTCAAAGGTGACATGGAAGCTAGAGAACAAATGCACTATGCTCAGTGTTTAGCTGGTCAGGCATTTTCAAATGCATTGCTTGGAATTACACATTCCATCGCTCATAAAACAGGAGCTGCATTCTCAACAGGTCACATTCCTCACGGTTGTGCAAATGCAATTTATTTACCATATGTAATTAAATTCAATGCAAAAAATGCGGAATCTCGTTATGCAGATATTGCTAGAAGTGTTGGTTTTACAGGAACTGATACAGAATGTGTGAAAATGCTATGTGATAGAATTGATGAATACAATGCAAAACTTGACATACCTAAAAATCTAAAAGATTTTGGAATAAAGGAAGATGAATTCAAAGAAAAAGTTTCAAAAATAGCAGAATTAGCTATTGGTGATGCATGCACAGGTTCTAATCCAAGACCAATCAATACACAAGAAATGGAAAAATTATTAACTAGCATTTATTACGGAACAGAAGTTAATTTTTAAGAATTGCTGATTTAAAATAAGTTTCCTCATACTTATATATGTAAAAAAATTACCAGCAGTAACTCGCTGGTAATTTTTACTTTATTTATTATTTTGTTGCCGTTGCATACATGAAGTATTTAAATCCCAATGGACTTGGGAATGCTCCCTTAAGCTTAGGACTAATCATGAAAATATCTGTGTAGTAATAAATTGGACAAATAGCGCCAGTTGTCATAAGAACATCTTCTGCATCATGCATTAATTTAAATCGTTCTACTGGGTCAGATGAAGCTTTTACTTCGCTTATTATCTTGTCATATGATTCTGCCCAAGTTTTTCCTGATTCACCGTTATAAGAATAACCTGCATATGTTGCGTGCTCGCCTCTTCCAAATTGCGAATCATTATTTCCACTAACTGTAGTCCACATATCCAAGAATGATATTGGATCGTTGTAATCTCCTAACCAACCATTTCTAGCAACTGAGTATTCTCCGTTCTTTCTTGTAGTAAGGAAAGTGTTCCACTCTTGTTTTGCAATTGTCATGTTAATTCCATATTGTGCAAATGTAGCTTGAAGATTTACTGCTACTGCTTCATGGCCTGTTCCTACATTAGTTAAGTAATTGAGTGTTGGGAATTCTGCTGATACTTTGCCACTATCATCAACTGTGTATAATTTAGTTGAATCAGCAACTTCTTTTAATAAATTTACAGCTTCTTCAGTGTTAGCTGTATAATCTTCAGGTGCAACATCGAAATATCCAGCACCATCTCTGTTAGGACCATTGTTAGCTATATATTCTGATCCATCTGGCTCTGTTAATCCCATTGCAACGAAACCTGCTGCTGGAACCTGTCCTGCCTTACCAATCTCTTCAACTATATAATTTCTATCAATCATAAGTCCTAGAGCTTTTCTTATTTTTGCTTTATCAGCTTCACCAAATTTAGAAAATGCTTTATCATTTACATTGAAAGATACATAGTATGTTCCTAATTGTCCTGTTATAACAAATTCATCAGGATAAGCTTCTTTCAATGAATTGATTTCTTCATTTGGAACTGAGTCTATAAATAAATATGCTCCATTTTTATAGTTTGCTAACAATGAACCGTCATCATCATTAAATGCAAAAACAATTTCATTTGTTTTTATAGCATCTGCATCATGATAAAATTCATTTTTCTGCATTACTAATTCACTTTGTGAAAATTCAACAACCTTGTAAGGACCATTTCCAACATAAGTTTTAGCATCAGTTGCCCATGCTTCATTGCCTTCAACTATGTCTTTTTTTACAGGCATATATGCTGGGAATGCGCATAATTCATTGAAATATGGCACATCAACAGGTAATACTACTGTAAGTTCTTTGCCATCAGCAGAAGCAGTTACGTTAAGTTTAGCATCTGGATTTAAAACTGCATCATCTGGACCAGTTGCTACCATATCACCGTATCCTTCGATAACATCAAACATATAAGCATAGTCAGCTGCTGTTGCAGGTTTAACTGCCCTATTCCAAGAATATACAAAATCATTTGCATCTAGGTCAGTTCCATCGCTCCATTTTAATCCATCTCTTAATTCAAATGTATACTGTACTTTTCCATCAGTTGTTGGCTCTGCTTTTGGTAATTCTTTTGCTGCATCTGCATACAGTTCAAGTGATCCATCAGCTTTTTGTTTGTAACCTACTAAACCTGAAAATGCATGGATTATGTAAGTTGCTCCATCAACTGCACTATTAAGTGCTGGGTCAATAGTATTTGGATAAGCACCAACGTTTACAGTTATGCTATCAGCAATTTCTGAAGTAGCTGGTTCGCTTGTTTCTGGTGTTTCTGGAGTTGGTGTAGATTTAGCACATGCGGCTAAAGAAAACACCATCAAAAGCACTAATAATAATGATACGATTTTTTTCATTATAAAATCCCTCCAATTTTTTGATTATATATTAATAATAAAATTAATATCAAGTTTGAATTACTTTTAACATTTTTAAATCAATCTTATGAGCGTAAATTTATTCATATTATGTAAAATTTACACTGGTATTGAAAATGCCAGGTAAATTGATTTGGCTAAACGTTGAAACAAGATACAAAATGCCCTGTAGAAAGTTCTCTTAATTCAGGTCTTTCTTCCTTACATTGTGCAGTTGCTTTTCTACACCTTGTTCTAAAAGGACATCCTGAAGGCATATTTAAAGGACTAGGTACATCTCCCTCAAGTAGTATTCTTTTATGTGTTCTTGCATACTGAGGGTCTGGAATAGGAACTGCTGATAACAATGAAATTGTGTAGGGATGTAGTGGATGATTATACAATTCATCTGCAGGTGCTAACTCCATCATTCTACCTAAATACATAACAGCTATTCTATTAGATATATGTTTTACAACCAATAAATCATGGGCTATGAATAAATAGGTTAAATCAAGCTTTTTTTGCAAATCTTCAAATGTGTTTATAATCTGAGCTTGAATTGAAACGTCAAGTGCAGAAACAGGCTCATCACATACTATAAATTCAGGTTCTACAGCCAATGCCCGAGCAATTCCTATTCTTTGTCTTTGCCCACCTGAAAATTCATGAGCGTAACGAGTAGCATGTTCACTATTAAGTCCCACAGTACTCATTAATTCCTCAATTTTATTTTTCCTATCCGCCTTCGTTTTATAAAGTTTCATTACATCTAATGGTTCCCCAACAATATCTCCAACAGTCATACGTGGATTTAGGGAAGAATAAGGATCTTGAAAAACCATTTGAGCATTTTCTCTCAAATAATTTATTGATTTTTTGCTTTCAATCTTTTGACCATTAAATATTATTTCTCCATCTGTCGGCTTATATAAATATAATATTGATCTTCCTACTGTAGTCTTTCCACAGCCTGATTCGCCAACTAGTCCTAATGTTTCCCCCTTTTTTATAGCAAATGATATATCATCAACTGCTTTTAAAGGTTTAGTCTTAAACATACCCATTGGGATATCAAAATATTGTTTTAAATTTTTAACTTCAAGAAGATTGTCTTTTTCTTTATTCATGATTATACATCTCCTCTACTTCTTTAATAGTAATTGTTTGATTATCTATTCCATCTTTTATATTTTTCCAGCAGCTTGAAGTATGACTTCCCCCTACGGAAATTTCGTCTGGTTTTTTATGAAGACATATCTTCATAGCATTGTCACAACGTGGAGAAAATGGACATCCATCAGGCATATTTAAAACGTCTACAGGATTTCCCCCAATGGGATGAAGTCGTTCCTTTACTAAAGAATTAGGTATTGATTTTAATAGACCCTTTGTGTATTCGTGTTTTGGATTATAAAATATATCGTCGGTTGTGCCTCTTTCACATACTTCACCAGCATACATAACTATAATTTCATCGCACATATCTGCTACTACACCTAAATCATGAGTGATTAGTATAATAGCCATACCAAGTTGCTTTTGTAAATCTTTCATCAAATCAAGTATTTGTGCTTGTATAGTAACATCTAATGCAGTTGTAGGCTCGTCTGCTATTAAGATATCAGGTTCGCAGGCTAATGCCATTGCAATCATAACTCTTTGCCTCATACCACCTGAAAATTCATGTGGATATTGATCAATTCTTTTTTCAGGTTCATTTACACCTACAAGCTTTAGCATTTCTATTGCTCTTTCTTTAGCTTGTTTCTTATTCCGTTTAGTATGAAGCAAAATCGCTTCCATCAACTGATTACCTACGGTAAAAACAGGGTTTAAACTAGTCATAGGGTCCTGAAAAATTATACTTATTTGGTTTCCCCTGACACCTTGCATAACATCATTAGAAGAACCAACTAACTCCTGTCCTTTAAGTTTTATGCTCCCACTTACTATTTCTCCAGGATTAGTTAGAATTTGAAGTATAGAATATGCTGTAACGCTTTTTCCAGAACCTGATTCTCCAACTATCCCTAATACTTTTCCCTCGTCTAAATTAAATGAAACTCCATTAACTGCTTTTACTTCTCCGGAAGAAGTGAAAAATGAAGTGTGCAAATCATTAACAGATAATAAATTCATTATATTCTCCCTCCTACTTCTTTAATTTTGGATCAAACGCATCTCTTAAACCATCACCTAATAGGTTAAAAGAAAGGACAATTAAACATATACTTAGAGCCGGTATTACTAATCTATAAGAATAACTATAAATCCCTGCCAATGAATCCGATGCTAAAGAGCCAAGGCTGGGCATTGGTATAGAAACACCTAGACCGAGAAAGCTTAAGAAACTTTCGGTAAATATAGCCGATGGAATTTGTAGGGCAGTTGATATAATAATTACACTCATGGTGTTAGGAAGCAAATGCTTCTTAATAATTCTTGAAGGTTTTGCTCCAATTGACTTTGCTGCCAATATAAAGTCCTGCTGTTTAATGGAAAGTATTTGACCACGAACAAGTCTAGCCATGCCTACCCAGTACAATAAAGCAAATACTATGAATATGCTCAACATATCCGTTCCAACCTTTGCAAGAGTTGTACCTTCAATTAGAGGTGTTAAAACTTGTCTTAAAACAACCGAGAATAATATTATCATAAGCATGTCTGGCAGGGAATAAATAATATCTACAATTCTCATCATAAATAAGTCTATTCGACCGCCGAAATATCCAGCTACAGAACCGTAGACGATACCAATCAACAATACTATTATAGCAGCAAAAAAACCAACTAATAATGAAATTCGTCCTCCATATATAACCCTAATGGCATAATCCCTACCAGAGGCGTCTGTGCCAAAAATATGCGGGAATACTTTTTCGCCTTCTGCCATTTTTGCAATTTCAGTTTCACCATATTCAAGTGGTTTTAAATTATTGTAAGTTGAGTCTATACTCTGCCCTTGTGTTACCCCTAACTGTTGTTCATAAGTATATGGATAAAGCATTGGTATAAAAGTTACCATTAACGCTATCAATATTATAATATACATTGAAATCATTGCAATTTTATTTTTCTTTAATGTTTTAATGCCGTCTTTAAAAAATGTAGTGCTTTCACTCATTCTCACTTGTTGTAATTTTTCATCTTCACTTGCCTTATCAAAATCCTTTAGATTAAGCTGAAAACTGAGCAAATTCCTTTTAGGCATAGTTTCTCGTTCATTCATATGTCCATATCCTCCTATTCCTATGACAAATCAATTCTTGGGTCAAACACCTTGTAAAGTATGTCTGTTACAAGCATCATTATAATTACTAGCGTGGCCAAGAATATTGTTGTCCCCATTATCAATGTGTAGTCACGATTAATAATACTTGAAATAAATTCTTTTCCCAGACCTGGCACTGCAAATATTTTTTCCACAACCAAACTGCCTGTTACTATATACGCTACCATTGGACCAGCATATGTTACAACAGGTGTTACTGCATTACGGAGAGCATGCTTAAATAATACTTTAATAGGTTTAACACCTTTAGCTCTTGCAGTTCGAATATAATCCTGACCTAGCACATCAAGCATACTTGATCTTGTCAATCTTATAATATATGACATTGGATATAAACTCAATGAAATTATTGGCAATATTAAACCGCCAGGTGCGTTGCCATTGGCAGGGAATAAGTTTGTTTTTACACAAAATATCAAAAGCAATAATGTTGCAATTATAAAAGATGGCATAGCAACCAAAGCTGTTGATACAACCATTATGGTTTTATCAATGAGTCTATTATGAAAAACCGCCGCCAGAGAGCCAAAAATTACACCTAATAGAATCGCTATAGCTGCTGCATATCCACCCAATTTAGCACTAACCTTAAATCCAGTTAAAATAACCGTTGAAACAGTCCTACCTCTTTGTTTAATAGAAGGGCCAAAATCAAACTTTGCAGCACTTTTTAAATAAGTCACATACTGTTCAGATACAGGTTTATCTAACCCATACTTAGCTTCTAATGCTGCTGTAACCGCTGCACTTGGAGCCTTTTCGCTTAAGAAAGGACCTCCTGGAATGTTATGCATTGTAAAAAATGTAATAGTAATTACCAAAAAAACAGTAACTACAGCAAGGGCTAACCTTTTACAAATATATAACGCTAATTTTGAACTCATTATTTTTCCTCCAATAGTTTTACACATAAATATCTAAAGAAGACTTTATTATAATAAAATAAATATGTCTAAATTTTATTCACTACTTTCTTCTTCATTCATTAAAGCATAAATTATTATAGCACCAAAATTTATATTATTCAAGACATTTTGTTTGTATATAATCAATGTTTATTTATTAAGTAAAATCGTTTTCCATTTTGATACCAACGCATTTTTAAACGTTGGTAATATTAATTAATCTCGATTTATGAAATTTGTCACAGTGTATTAATATGCAATAATACCAAATTATTTCCAAAAATCAAACTCTTTGTTTTCATTCAAGATAAACACTTTGTATTTAAACCAAAGACAATACTTACTTTTTATCCACTAACTATTTTATATTCTTTAATATACTTAAAAGCAGTCTATACATGTTTTCAGTTGATTTAATGCTTAAATGTTCATTTGGAGAATGTATATCCCAAGCAGTAGGTCCCATGGAAATCGCATCTAATCCAGGTATTTTCTCCATTAAGAGTCCACATTCAAGTCCTGCGTGTACTGCACCAACTAAAGGTTCTTTCCCAAACATTTCACTGAAAGTTTCAATGCATATATCCCTTAATTTAGATTGCTTTGCATATTCCCATCCAGGATAGAATTCTCCAACTATGCATTCTATTCCCAACGCATCACCCAATTGTTTCATAGAAGGGGCGAAATCTTTAGTTAGCAACGTTTTTACAGAGCTTCTTGGATGTAGGTACAAAGTTACAAACTGATGATCTGTAGTTATTACTCCAAGGTTGTTAGAACTTATAACAAGGTCTATAGCAGTGCTTTTTGTTAAAACTCCATTTGGTATTAAGTTTATTGCAGTGATTATTTTTTTAAACAAATGTTTTTCTAAAGGAGCTTCTAGTTTTTTTAAATCATCAAGCAAAACTATTACTGATGAATCCGTAAAAGTATATTCGTTTTTTAGTATTTCATTCCATAATTCTACTTTATTTTTAACTGTTTTAATATTTTCAATATTGATTATAGCGTAGGCTTCTCTAGGTATTGCATTTGTTTTAGACCCACCGTTAAAGCTTACCAATTCAACATCATCAAATAAATCATACAATATTCTACCTAGTATCTTATTAGCATTTCCTCTTTCCTTACTTGCATCGGCACCAGAATGTCCTCCCATAAGACCTTTAACACTTAATCTATATGAGGCGTTTTTTGCATTCTGAAATCTTACTGGTATTTTGAATACCACTTCCCCACCGCCTGCACAGCCTGAGGTGAATACACCTTCTTCATCACTGTCTAAATTCAAAAGGTATTTGCTTTTGAAAATTGCTCCATCTACCTTTTTGGCTCCTGTCATTCCCTTTTCCTCGTCAGTTGTTATTAAAACTTCGAGTGCAGGGTGGTCTATATCTTCTGATTCCAAAACAGCCAGGCACATGGCAACCGCAATACCATTGTCTGCGCCTAGTGTAGTTTCCGTACCATAAATATTTTCGTCTATTATTCTCAATTTTATAGGGTCTTTTTCAAAATCATGTTCAACGCCTTCGTTTTTCTCACAAACCATA
>JBGUET010000067.1:0-9305 GCA_041821225.1 Sedimentibacter sp. | reverse complement strand
CTAACAATAGTTGCAATTATCATGCCAATCATATTATTAGAATATAAAAAAGACATCCATTTAAATTTCAACGAATGCCTTTTTAATAAAAAATTTAATTGCAGTAAAATGCATGCAAGATATTGCAATCAATCTTTTCTTGCAATATCTTGCAAGATTACTCAATTCCATACTTCTCCATTTTGTAATATAATGACCTTATGGATATTTCCAATTGCTTTGCCGTTAGTGTCTTGTTTTTATTAAGCTTAAAATATGTATCTCTAATATAATCTGATTCAACTCTTTCTGTAAATTCACTTAAACTAGTTATATTTTCATCTAATGATATTATGCAGTCGCTCATTTTATGTGTTTTCTTATTAAAATTCAAACGAGGTAAATGAACTTCTTGTATAACTTTTTCATTTATGTTCATGTTAATTATAGATCTTCCAATTACATTTTCCAATTCTCTTACGTTGCCAGGCCATTCATGCCTAATTAACGTTCTTAATGCTTCTCCTGAAATGTCAACAATATTTCTACCATAATCATCATTGAATTTAACAATGAAGCGCTTTACTAAAAGTGGTATATCCTCTTTTCTTTCCCTTAAAGGTGGAATGAATATAGGTAGTATACTTATTCTATAAAACAAGTCCTCTCTGAATTTTCCTTCTTCAACGGATTTTATCAAATCAGCATTTGTTGCAGCAATAATTCTTACATCAATAGGAATAATTTCATTGCTTCCAACCCTCATTATTTCTCTTTCTTGTAGCACACGAAGGAGTTTGGCTTGGGTATTCATACTTATTTCAGATATTTCATCTAAAAAGATAGTTCCTTGGTCAGCTTCTTCAAAAAGTCCTTTCCTTCCACCTTTTAAAGCGCCTGTAAAAGAACCTTCTTCATATCCAAACAGCTCACTTTCTAATAAAGAATCAGAAAGAGCAGCGCAATTTACTCTAATGAATTTATTGTTACTTCTATTGCTTTGAGCATGTATAGAATTAGCAAACAACTCTTTTCCTGTTCCACTTTCCCCTCTTAAAAGAACGGTAGCAGGAACTTTCGCAGCCTTTTCTATCATTTTTTTAACTTCATTAATTATTACTGATTCTCCAATAATATCTTCCGGTTTGTACTTATATGTAAGTTCTCTTAATTTCTTTTCAGCTTCCTTAAGCTTGTCTGTTAAATCCTTTATACCAGACATATCATGTAGAACTGCTACACTCCCTTTCATAACTCCATTAACAATGATTGGAGCCGCTTGAGCTACAACTGTTTTACCGCTTGGTCTTATTTTAAGTTTAGTGTTTTCTACTGATTTTTTAGTTTTAAGTACTTTCATATGAAGGCTTTCACCCTCTTCAATATCATAAAAAGCATTTTTTCCTATAATGTCATCATACTCAAGACCAGTAATTTTCGTATATGCAGGATTTATTAAAATATGTACACCCTTTTCATTTACAACACTTATTGCATCTTGTGTGGCTAGGAAAACAGCCTTTAGCATACTTTGATAATCAATATTATTTATTTCAAACTTTGATTTTTCCATATCATCCTCTTTATGAAGAATCCTAAAGCCTTTTTATTTAAATTAGTTTTGGGTTTCAGTTTCAGTTTCAGTAGCTGTTGCAGATTCAGTTATTCCAACTTTGACATTATCTTGGCTAAATGAAATACTATTAAATGTTTTTTCAGTAACAGCTGCTATTGAAATTGTATTTTGACCTACTTCTGCTTGCAATAAGTCTGCAGTAAGTATCAAGTCACTTTTTTTCACAGCGTTTACAATACTAGTGGTTCCTTTAACGGTAACTGTTATTTCACTATTAGGATCCTCAATGTTTACAAGATTGCCATCTTGAACATTAATAAATTGAATTTCAGACTTAAGAAATATAAATTGCTTTTCTATAATTTTTTCAATTACAACATTAACAACTGGTGTTGTAGTTAAATCTAGAATTGTTAACCCATCAATACTCATTATTTCCCTCGATGAAAGTATATTGTTATATGCTCCAGATATATCAAGTTCTGTTAAATTCAATTGATTTATTGTATCTAAAATATCCTGTCTTGCAGCAATTTTTACTTTTTCAGGCTTTGCTGTAGCCTCTACAACTTGATAGCCTTCATCTGGTAAACCTCTAATTACTGGTACAAGGTCAACATATTTTGTAGGATATACAGGAACTGAAACCTCTACATTTTCAGTTGGTACAGACATGAAAATTTCAGTGTCCATTCCATTATAAATTCTTACGGGAACAATTTTTGTGAAGTTATTTTGTACTCCATCAATATTAACTGTTGCTACAGCCAGTTCAGCTGAATTAACAACACTTCTTGGTCCAGTAATTTTAACTGATGATGGATTAGACGTAGGCAAATCTTTATAGTAATTTTCCGCCTGACTACCGTCAAATTGAACAGTAACATCCATAACTCTTGATATTACGCTTTCTATGTTACAAGCGATTTGTGAAGGGTAGGTATTTGAAATTTCAATACCGTTAGGCCCTACGATTTCCACTTTTGCATTTGTAAGACCTTCCCCATATCCTAAAACATCAATATATGCAGAAAAATCACTTTTGGTTATTTTATTCAATTGATCATTGTACCCTTTAACTTTAACATTTACAGTTATGTTATCTTTATCAATATTCATCATAATTAGATTTGAATTTTCTAAAGCAGATAAATTTTTTATTGTTACAGGAATGTTAGTATAAGTATTTTCTAGAGGTGGATTTGTTTCGACCATTATTATCATCCAAAGAATAACAGACACAACAATACAAGTAATTTGAATCACTAATTTATCGTTTTTTATCTTCATTTCTATTTCTCCATTTATCAATTAAATTTACTTTTTCACTTTCCATATAAATTCCGTCAAGTAGGCCTTTAAGCTCTTCTATTTGAATATTTCTGTATAGTCGCCCTTCAACAGCATAAGAAATATAGCCAGTTTCTTCTGAGACGATTAAAGCTATGGAATCGGATTTTTCAGTCATTCCTATGGCTGCTCTGTGTCTAGTTCCTATATCTTTGCTAAGTAGATTATTTTCAGTCAAAGGTAAAAAGCATCCGGCTGCTCTAATGGTATAATCCTTAATTATAACAGCTCCGTCATGAAGTGGGGTGTTAGGAATGAATATATTTATTAATAGACCGTTTGATATATTTGCATTTAGAGTAATTCCACTGTCTGCAATATCAGTTAATCCTATTTTTTGTTCAAATATTATAAGTGCACCAATCTTTTGTCTTGCTAAGGATGATGTTGCCGATATTATTTCCTTAATTATTTGTTCCGAAGTTTGAGCGTTTTTTTCATAACTAGAAAGAGAAAAAGATGTTCTTCCAAGATATTCAAGCGCTTTTCTAATTTCCGGTTGAAATACAACTACTAGAGCTATTACCCCAACTTGAAAAGTATGGTCTAAAATGTATTTCACCATATATAAATGAAATATTTGTGATATAGGTATCAGTGCAACTAAAAGGACAATACCTTTTACTAACTGTTTGGCCCTCATGTCACGTATCAATAAATATCCATGATACAACACATAGTAAACAAGTGCAATGTCAACTATGCTATTCAACCCAATATTTGAAAAAATTAATTTAATCTGCTCCATCCCAACACTTCCTAACACTATTATTCTAAACTATCTATTCAACATTCATTTGATCCATTGTATCTTTGTAAGATCTGCTCATTCTAACTTTTGAATTTTCATTTATTTCGTTGCTTTCAATATATTCCATAATAGGATATACTACATGTTCAGTTTTACCGTCAGCAGTTGTACCCTTATAAACCCACAAAGGTATATACTCGATATTTTTTATGGCAACTTCACCGGTTTCACCATTTTTTTCTATGTCAATATCAATAATTACCCCATCTTCAGTATATTTTGATTGTGCTTCAGATATTCCATACGGTCCTAAAGTTTCAATTCTCTGGTTTGATATGAAATTTCCCATTGAATAGGCTACAAACTTAGTTTTACCGTCATAATCTAATGTTTTAGAAGGTTGAATAACATGGGGGTGACTTCCTAGTATTATATCTACTCCTTCTTTAAACAACGTATCTGCTAAAGCTTCTTGACTACTTGATTGTACTCTCGCATATTCATTTCCCCAATGAAGATAGGCAATTATTACATCTGCATTTTGTTCTTTAGCATAAGCTATATCTTCCTTTAATTTTGTTTCATCTATTATATTTATCATTGAATCCAAATCTTGCGGTGATAAGTAGGAGTCTAGTCCGTTTACCATTTCTGTGTAAGATAAAAATGCAATCTTAATTCCTTTAACTTCTTTTATAAGAACCCTTGTTACAGGTTTTTCAACGTATGTTCCCACGCAGTCCATTCCTCTTGCTTTGATTTGTTCAATTGTTCGTATTATTCCAGCTTTTCTAGTATCAAGGCTGTGATTGTTTGCAGTAGATAGAACATCAAATCCTGCATCTTTTATTGCATCAAGTGTTTCATCTGGTGCATTAAACATAGGATAACCTTGGTAAGCATAAACTTCATCCCCAGCAGTTGTTCCTTCAAAATTAGCTATTGCTATGTCAGCTTCTTGAAAAATAGCCTTCACGGCTTTAAAGCTATTGTAAAAATCATAAGTTTTTGTAGAAGAATTGTAGGCGCCATCAATTTGAGATGGATGAAACATAATATCTCCTGTGGCTTTTATATTTATGGTTACATTTGGTTTTGGTTCAGTCTCTGTATCTTCTTTTGGTGCCTCTACTGGTATTTGCTCAACATCATTTACCAAAGCATTATTATCAGGCACCTTTTTTTCATAAATATTTCCTTTAATTACAAAAGAAACTGCTGTTATGGCAATTATTACTATTAAACCCAACAATGATGCATGTAATCTCTTTTTTCTAAGTCTAGCTTTTCTATTCATTAATAACCTCTTGTATTTTATCTCATACTTTAATATTAACTTACTGTGATAGATTTTGCAATAAGTTAATTATTAAAAAACACTTAAATTTACCTAAATAAAACTTAATTATTTCTGGGTTTTATTAAGGCTTTTTCCCCAAACCCAATCAAATCATATCTATTTTCTTTAATTAATGCCTTTAAAATAATGTCATAATTTTCTCTTTTATTGTATTGAAGAAGCGCCCTTTGCATTCGTCTTTCTTCTATATCCTTTGGAACATAAACCTCTTCACCCGTTAAAGGATTGAATCCCGTATAATACATACAGGTTGACATAGTTCCAGGGGTTGGATAAAAATCCTGAACTTGTTCAGGAATATGACCTGATTCTTTAATGTACTCAGCTAATTTGATGGCATCTTTCAAGTGGGACCCTGGGTGAGAAGAAATGAAATAAGGTACAATATACTGCTCTTTATTTATTCGTTTATTCGTTTCATTAAACTTTTTTACAAATTTATCATAGGATGCTATGGATGGTTTACCCATAAGCTTTAAAACAGCCTCAGAAACATGTTCTGGTGCAGTCCTAAGCTGTCCACTAACATGATACTTGCATAGTTCCTCTATAAAATCATCATTGCTATCATACATAACATAATCATATCTTATGCCTGATCTAACAAAAACTTTTTTTATTCCTTCAACTTTTCTAACTTTTCTTAATAATTCTATATAATCTTTGTGGTCAACTAGTAGATTTTCGCATTTTTGAGGAGTAAGACATTGTTTGTCTTTGCACGCACCATACTTTTCTTGTTTTTTACATGCTTTCATCCTGAAATTTGCTGTTGGTCCTCCTACATCGTGTATATACCCTTTAAATTCAGTATCTTGTTTCATTTTCTCAACTTCTTTTAATATTGATTCATGACTTCTTGCTTGAACTATTCTACCCTGATGAAAGTTAAGAGCGCAAAAATTACAGCCCCCGAAACAACCCCTAACGCTAGTTATACTAAATTTAATTTCATTTAATGCAGGTATACCTCCCTCACTTTTGTATATAGGGTGATAATCCATCATATAATCTAAGTCATAAACATCATCAAGCTCTTCCATGGTTAAAATATCCATCGGAGGATTTTGAACTACATAAAAAGCATCATATTTTTCAACAAGAGTCTTTCCACTTTTTGAATCTGTATTTTCATTTTGAAGTTTAAAACTTTCTGAGTATTTTTTCTTAGAAGCAACCACTTCATTAAATTCCGGAAGAAAAATTGGTTCGTAAGCTCTTTCTCTATCCTTGGTTTTATAGACAGTTCCATTAATAAATGTAATTTCTTCAATAGGCAGTCCTGAATCTAGCGATTCAGCTATTTCTATTAACGCCTTTTCGCCCATTCCATACACTAGTAAATCAGCACCAGAATCGATTAAAACAGATCTTCTGACACTATCACTCCAATAATCATAATGACTAAGCCTTCTTAAACTAGCTTCTATCCCTCCAATTATTATAGGGGTATGCTTGTATGCTTCTCTTATTTTATTTGAATAAACTGTCACGGCTCTATCAGGTCTTAAATTCGATTTTCCCCCAGGAGAATAAGAATCTGTTCTTCTTTTCTTTTTAAAAGTCGTGTAATGATTAACCATTGAATCTATATTTCCTGAATTCACTAAAAAACCAAGCCTTGGTTCCCCTAATTGCTTGAATGAATCTATATTTTTCCAATCAGGTTGTGCTATTATACCCACTTTATATCCATATCGTTCTAAAAGTCTAGATAAAATTGCAGCACCAAAAGACGAATGGTCAACATAAGCATCACCTGTTACAAAAACAAAATCGCACCTATCCCATCCTCTTTTTTTCATATCATCTATATTTATAGGCAAAAAATCCATATATCCTCCATAAGCATCATATCTTAATTTAATTATACCATTAATTAATACATTAAAACAATATATAAATAGCATAATTCAGCACATTACACATCCAAGTCAAATAATAAAAAAATAGGAGAACTTAATCTCCTATTAAATTTGCAATTGAATAGTTCATATTGCGTTTACATAATTAATTATATGTATTTATTTAGTTGATTACATCCACTACATCACCATTAGCAAGTCCTGCAGCATTTCCTTCTTCTACATCAAGATGCATATCTAAGGCATATTCTTCATTTACTCTTATTAATACATTTTCAAATATTAATCCTCTAGGACCACCAACTTTTACTGATACAATATCTTTGTCTTTTAGTCCATATTTTTCTGCATCAGTTGTATGCATATGAATATGTCTTGAAGCTGCAATTACTCCTTTTTCAAGGTCTACTTCTCCATTAGGTCCAACAAGCTTAATTCCTGGGGTACCATCTGTTTTACCAGAATCTCTTACAGGTACTTCTTTTAAACCTAGTGTAAATCCATCTGCTAAAGAAATTTCTACCTGTGTTTCTTTTCTTGCAGGTCCAAGAATTCTTACACCTTTAATAGTTCTTTTAGGTCCAACTAAATCAACTTTTTCATCACATGCAAACTGTCCTGGCTGGCTTAATTCTTTAATTGGCGTTAATTCATGTCCTTCACCAAATAATATATTTATATGTTCCTTACTTAAATGAACATGTTTGTTAGATAAACCCACTGTTACTTGAAAATTCATATTTTCCTCCGTATATTATATATTCTTAGGAAATTATAATATACAACTGCTAGAATATCAACAGTTAAATTGATTTTTTTTATATTTTTTGAATTTTTATTGGTTAAAATCGTTTTCATGTCTTTTAAATAAGTAGTGCACAAAACTCACAGCGGTTAAAATAAAAAAGTAGTAAAAAATGTATTTTATTACTATATTATTTAATATTCTTGATGAGCAATAGAAAAAAAAAGCCGCTAATACATACATTAATATTTTTTTATTGTCAAATATATTATTTTTAACAATTGTCTTTCTGCTAACAGTTTTTTCCACCTCACAAATTTTATTATAAAAATATTTATTATCAGGCAAAATTTTGTATTTTTCTAACAATTTCATAAGTCCATACAAATGTATTACATTGATTTCTAGTTTATCTTTAAATTTTTCAATAAGTTCTTGTGCATTTTCACTTATGCTGCCTGTATTGACTAAAATTCCCTTTCTTATGTTGTTTTGATTCATATAAGAAATCATGCTTCTAACATCTATTTTTTCCACTTCTAATTCTTCGTGCATTTTAAATATTTTTATGCAATAAATAATACCTGCCTTTTCCGCTAAATACATGTGGCTTCCTTTTTTAATTAAGTTTTTCCAACCCTCCCTTTCAAATATGTAACTAGCTAACATTTCAAAATCCCCATTATTCATTTCATTTAGCTTATTTTGTAAATAATCTTTCTTTTTCCCTAATATTAATTTTTCTTCTCCTTCACCTTTCATTCGAGTAATATTAAGCTTATTTATAAGTGTGAAAATAGCAAACACTTGAACAGCTATTAATATAGATAATATCAAATCCACAGTTAACAAATAAATAGCGATAAATACAATTAGACTGAGAATAGTTTTATAAAGCATCAAGTCTGTTCTATAGCTTAAATAGTTTCTCTTCCCCAATACTTCTTTTATACATATTTTTCTTGCATTATTATCTTTTACCACAAAATCACCTCTTAGTAATTATTCCCAATTTGCTTAATTATATTCAAAAAAAACTGTCCAAAGGACAGTTCGTATTTAATATTTATATGTTATTTACAGCATGCTCAAGTTTATCTAAATGCTTTATTGGAAAATATTCTAATAATTCTTTGAATTGTTCCACTGTAAATCCTTGTGCTGAAGTATATATTTTTATTTTTTCATCAAGACTTGCTTTCATAAACTCTTCTTTTACTTCTTCAAATTTTTTTTCCATAGTTCTCCTCTTTTATATTTTGTGTTGTTAATATGCGGCTGGTGATGTAATACAAACAAATTCTGTTTTTTCTTCAGAAGGATTAAACAATTTGTGAGGTACATTTGGGCATATATATATGCTGTCGCCTTCTTCAATTATTTCATTGTAATCAGCAAAATTAGCTATCAATTTTCCTTTTGTTATTATTACACATTTATCAGAATCTATTATAAGAAATTTTTCACTTTCCCATAAACCTGGATTCAAAGAACATTTGCAAATGGCCATTTTCATTTTATTTTTATATTCATTGCCAATAGGAATTAAAAACTCTATTTCTTGTTTATTGTCAGGAATCAACATCCTTTGTCTATCTTCTTTTCTTGTTACAATAACATTATTGCCTTCATCTAAAAAATAATATGGCGATATATTAAAAACTTTACAGATTTTACCT
>JBGUET010000066.1:0-9335 GCA_041821225.1 Sedimentibacter sp. | reverse complement strand
GACAGATTTTACAAACCTTTACCGCGTTACGGCTAGCGAAATAAATGTTGATAACTGTGGAATGATGGATTATTTCAAACAGTTTGAAGAAAATAAGAGGGAAAGATTTATCAGTGATGGTAGACCTGATGTCGTTACAATACCAAAGAGACATGAAAAGTATCTCAATATGGATGTTGTAGGAGATAGAATACTAAACATTTATTAATTTAAGGGAGCAGTGCTCTCTTTTTTTGCAATAAAATTTTGAGAACTTAAAGAAAATTGAGTAAAATATTCTATATTTAAATCATTTTGATAATTTTTATATTTTTTATTTCAAATTAAGATGTATAATAAAAAATATAAAAAGAGAATAAGGAGGATAATATGAATAAAGAATTGCAAAAAATAATTGATAATAGTGACAATATAGTGTTTTTTGGTGGGGCAGGTGTGTCTACAGAAAGCGGCATCCCTGATTTTCGAAGTTGCAATGGTCTGTATAGTAAAAAGTATAAATATCCCCCGGAAACTATTATTTCTCATAGCTTTTTCATGAGAAACACAGAAGAATTTTATGACTTCTATATAAATAGAATGATTTTTTTAGATGCACGACCAAACATGGCTCATGTTAGACTGGCAGAACTTGAAAAAGCAGGAAAGCTAAAAGCAATAATAACGCAAAATATTGACGGGCTACATCAGGAGGCGGGCAGTAAAAATGTATTAGAGCTTCATGGTTCTGTTCACCGAAATTACTGTATGAAATGTGGTAAGTTCTATGATGTTCACAAGGTAGTAAATTGCAAAGGAATTCCAAAATGCAGTTGCGGAGGAATTATAAAGCCAGATGTAGTTCTTTATGAAGAAAACCTTAAAAACGATGTTATAGAAAGAGCTGTTGAATATATAGAACAAGCGGATGTATTAATTGTTGGAGGTACTTCCCTAGTAGTATATCCTGCTGCTGGGCTCCTTAATTATTTTAAGGGAAAAAACCTAGTTCTAATTAATAAATCTTCAACCCAATTGGATGCACAGGCTAATTTAGTAATTAATGACAGCATAGGAAAGGTTTTTGAATAAAATGGCGCAACATACACCTTAAAGCTAATCGGTTTATTCTAATGAGAACAAAAAAATAATATAAGTGATTAAATAATAAGAGTTCCCAAGAATTGTATCTATCATTCAGTTTTTAAACTGTGATTACAATAATTGAAAACTCTTTTTTTTGCTAAAGCAAGACATTAAATATTACCTTTATTGATTTATTTACAATAAACTTTTAATAATTTTTGCGAAAACTATTAATTAAGTTATTTTTCAACCATTAAACCAGCATCAATCCATGCAGCATAGTTTCCTTCAAGTCTGTATACCATTTTAAACCCAGCGTCTACAAGTTTCTGGGCACCTTCCATAGAAGCAGCGTCTGTGTGGCAATATACCAAGTAAGTTTTACTCATATCTAACATTGGTATTGCATTGTCTAAAGAGCCATCACCTATATAATAATTAACTGCATTTGGTAAATGACCGTCTGCATAAGCAGGTGAAACATCAATAATTATAATCTCTGGTGTTGCTGCTATTAAATCTTTTGCATCCATAACTGAGATGTCCATGTAAACACCCTCTATATCATTGCCAGCATCAACCCATGCAGCATAATTTCCTTCAAGCCTGTATACCATTTTAAAACCAGCATCTACAAGTTTCTGGGCACCTTCCATAGAAGCAGCATCCGTATGGCAATATACCAAGTAGGTTTTATTCATATCTAACATTGATATTGCATTGTCTAAAGATCCATCTCCTAAAGGATAATTAATTGCATTTGGTAAATGTCCGTTTGCATATGCTGGAGAAACATCAATTATAACAAGTTCTGGTGTGGATGCAATTAAATCTTTTGCAGCCATAACTGATATGTCCATGTAGACACCTTCTATATCATTTCCAGCGTCAACCCATGCAGCATAGTTGTCTTCAAGTCGATATACATTCATAAACCCAGCATCTATAAGCTTCTGGGCACCTTCCATAGAAGCGGCATCAGTATGGCAATATACTAAGTAAGTTTTATTCATATCTAACATTGATATTGCATTGTCTAAAGAGCCGTCCCCTAAAGGATAATTAATTGCATTTGGTAAATGTCCACTTGCGTACGCTGGAGAAACATCAATTATAACAAGCTCTGGTGTTGATGTAATTAAATCTTTTGCATCTGCAACAGTTATATCCATGTATGTGGTTTTCTCAGCAGGCGCAGGTTGTGAGGTTGTACAACCTACAATAATAAAACTTGAAACTAATATTAAACTAATTAAACTAAATATTTTTTTCATTTTTTCCCCTTTCTAAATTAGTGTAAACTATAATGTTAAAATTACATTTTTCGTAATATTAAATGTCATTGTAAAAACTTCCTTGCTTCATATTTATACCCTAAAGAATGGTGTGCAAACAATTTGTTTTTTCGAAAGATTTGGGTATCACTTAGAAAAACATGAATAAGTTTAAGCCATTTCTTAAATACCATTATTTTTAAAGGTTTAAGGGAACAATAAATTAAAAATACAGGGTAGAATAATATAAAAATTTTAAAAAAGCATAAATAGTTATTGACATATGTCGAAAAAGGTATATAATAAAGTTATAAATAACATATGTCAATAACTTTTGGGAGGTGATATTATGCCAAGAAAAGATGGAACGGGTCCGGCTGGAGTAGGAGCTAATATAGGTAGAATGGGAGGCCCTGTAAATGCAGGACCAGAAGGGTATTGTGAATGCCCAAACTGTGGTGAAAAAATAAAACATCTGCGTGGGGAACCTTGTACAAGTATAAAGTGTCCTAAATGTGGTACAACAATGATTCGAAAATAAATTTTTAAAAAGGAGATAATTAAAATGCCAAGAAGAGATGGAACAGGCCCAATGGGTCGTGGAGCTATGACTGGAAGAGGTTTAGGAGTTTGTAATGGAATGAATGTAAATGGATATGGTGTTGGATATGGTAGAGGATATGGTCGAGGATTAGGGCTAGGTCTTGGAGCAGGGTACGGTTGTAGGAGAGGATTTGCAACTACTTTTGTTGGAGAATCTGTTGGCTTAACTGATAAAGAACTTCTTATGGAACAAAAGGAGCTACTTCAAAACAGGCTTGATATTGTAACAAAACAATTAGAAAACAGTTAGAAAGCATAAAATAGTTTAGAAGGCAGCAGTATTCATACTGCTGCTTTTTAATTGTCATAGAAAATATTTTAAGACATGTGTTTTAAGGTGGATATTAAAAGTTCTATTGAGAACAACCAAGTATATTCTAGACTTAAACAGTTTTAACAATGCTTTACAAAACTTTTTTATAATGATATAATTGTATTAAATGAATTGTACTCCGAGCATAGTAGCCTAAAAAATTTCATGGTGGCTATGCCGATAGGGTTTGATTGGAAACGATCAAGCCTCCTGATGGAAAGGAGAAACATATTGCGGCTAAGGCAGCATTCCATCTAGGGGATGCTGTTTTTTTATAAATTAAAAAAAATGGAGGAATAATATGTTCAAAAAATCAAAATTAGTTTTATTAGTATTGGTAGTAGCACTTGTGTTATCAGGGGTATCAGCATTTGCTACAACCGAAAGTTGTGTAGCAATATCTGGGGTAAGTATTGCAACAGAGTTGAATTTAACAGTAGCTGATTTAAAAGCAATGCCTGAAGAAGCTCAAATTGAACAGACATACATTTACAATAGCAGGGCAGGAGAACAAACAGCTCAGGTTAAAGGAGTAAGTCTAGCTTATTTATTAAAGGAAAAAGCAGGTGTTACTGCAACAAACGCAGAAGTAACATTTGAAGCGTCAGATGGATATGGAATTGATCCACAATTACTTACAGATATATTCAATGATGATTTAAAATATGTCTTGGCTTATGAAGTGAATGGAGAAGCAATTGATAATGATGATATTTTAGACAATGAAGAAATAACTGTTTACAGAAATGTTAAAGAAGCTGGGGAATTTGGAACAGTTTTCAAAATGGTAAATAAAATCACTGTTGGGGAAGCTACTGCAGCAACTGAAGAAACAGCTGTTACTTCAGAAGAAGATACATCAACACAAACACAAGTAACTTTTACTGACATAACAGATGAATACAAATTTGCTGAAACAGCAATATATGAACTTGTTAACAGAGGCATTATAGATGGCATGGGTGATGGTATCTATGCACCACAAAATGAATTTACAAGAGAACAATTTTGCAAAATTATGGTTGAAGCATTAGGCTATGAGCAAATGGAATACCAAGGAAATTTTAGTGATCTATCAGCTGATAAATGGTCTTCATCTTATGTACAAGCTGCAGTAGATAATGGATTATTTAAAGGCTACACTGATGGAACATTTAAACCAGAACAAATAATATCAAGGCAGGAAATGGCAGTTGTTGCTGCAAATGCAGCAGTTGCTTCAGGAAAAGTATCGCAGGAAAAATTAAATAAATTTGTAATGGAAAAATCAGCGTACTTAGATAGAGATGAAGTGCCAGCTTGGTCTGCTAATGCGGTTGCATGGCTAGAAGCACAAAATGCTTTTGTTGGATTAGCAACAGAAAAATTTGAACCTACAAAGTTAGTGAATCGCGCACAAGCAGCTTTAGTTGTATTCAATACTTTATTTGCTGAATAGTATTAAATATAATTAATTATTAAGGGCGGAGGCATAAGCTTTCGTCCTTTTAAATAATCAAGGAGGTATTTATGTACAGTAAAAAGTCTAAAATAATAATGTTGCTTTTGGTAATTAGTATGATAGCAACACAATTTACTATGTTTACTCCTACTGCTCTTGCAGCGGATGTTGAACTATTAATTACAGGAACAGGTGTTAATGAAGATGTATCTATTACTTCATCTGATTGGTCTAAATATTCTATTTTAGAAAAAACTTATTCAACTAACAACAGCCTAGGCTTTCACAAAATTGTAAAGGCAAAGGGATATGATTTGTTCAGCCTTATAGGAGAAAGTAATTTAAAAACTGATAAGGACTATGTTGTGAAATTTACTTGTTCTGATGGATTTGAATTTACTAAAACAATTAGTGAATTGAAAAATGCATATTATTACAAGGATTTTACCGAAGCTTCAAAAGTTAATGCTTTTCCTATGATAGCTAAATACACTCAAATTTTAGCTGATTTTCCAAAAGATAGCTTCGCGCCTCCAGTAGCATGGACAGACCAAGTTATTAATGAAGAAAATATAGACAAGGATTTTCCTAAACTTGTGTTTGGACAAATTGGCATTGATGACATGAATATGTCTAAATGGGGAAAAGAAGTTGTAAAAATAACAATTGGAGATGAAAAAAAGGTTGTATCTGATTCATCTTTATATAAGCACATTAACAAAAAAGGAAATCCGTACAATGTGGATGCAATTACAGGAGCAACATTTACAATTGAAGGGCCTGGGGTTGAAGGATACAGAGCAATTTCCTTAAGACAAATAGAAGAAGATGTTATAGGTCAGAAACTTGAAACTCACTTTGAAAAAATCGACGGAAAAGTTATGCAAAATTCCTATGAAGGAATTAATGTTAAATATTTGATTGATAATTATGTGGATGCTAAGGACAATGCAGGCAACATAACTTTTAAAGATAAATCAAGGAAAACAATTATGACTGTTCCAATTGAGGAAGCAGAAAATTATGTTGTGGCCTATGGTGTTAATGAAATTCCATTAGTTTATTTAAATACTGAAGAGGGATATATAGCAGAAAAGCATAATGACGATGGATGTTTTAAACTTGTATATGAGCAATATGAAAATACAGCAAAGGAATTTTCTAACGTTGCATACATTTATATAGAAGAAAAAGATGCCAAAAATATTAATGAACATTCTTATGCACCATATAATGATTCGAAATTTACTGATTATGAATTCATAATTCATGGAGATGGAATTGGCAAAGAAGTGAGATACACAGTTTTAGATATTGAATCTATGACAGAAATTCAAACAACCATGGAATATAGCCTTTCTAACAGTGAATATTTTTGGTACTACAATAGCTTTAAAGGTGTTCCTCTTTGGGACTTGCTTGTTAAAGCTGGATTGGACCCTAACATAGATGAGAATACAAGTGTTCGTTTTATAGCGGCAGATAATTACAATTTTGCCCCTATGACCATTAAGGAAATAAAAGACGACTCTCTGTATGGATACTATGAAAAAAGTGCTATGGATACTGGAGATGGAACATTTCCTGGGGAGTATGTAAATCCTATTTATAAAGACATGCCAGTCTTAGTTGCATATGGATTCAATGGATATCCATACGTTACGAGACCAGGTGATGAAGGATATAATCCAGGCCTTGGAAATGATGGTGGTCCACTTCGAATAATATTTGGCAAAACAAATTATAATGATACAAATGGCTCAAACCAAGTTCAATTTGCAAAGGAAGTAATTATAGGGGAAGGAACATCTGTATTAACAGATTCCCAAGAAACTGGAGAAGGACAAACAACTCAGACAGAAATTACTGAGAATTCTTCTTGGAGCCACAATCAAGGTCTTTATACTGAATATTTAGATATGCCTGTACTTAGAGTAACTGGTTCACAAGTAAAAGAACCTATTACCTTTACATTAAGACAATTAGAAGCTTTAAATGCTGTTAGAGATGTTTATACTGGTGATGGAGTACACGAATTTGAAGGTGTGGTATTGTGGGATATAATTTCACAGGTTGTTGGACTTAAAGATGATGTAGAAGTGCCAAGCATAAGGGTTTTTAGTGGAGAAAATTATAATCAAATTTTAAGAAGTAATGACCAAGTTGTAAATGGAGTATTGAACTCAAAAGGTCAATTAAAAGATATAATTCTAGCCTATGCAATTGATGGATATCCTCTAGTTGAAAACGAGGGTGATTTTGGATATATAAACAACAATGCCTATGGACCTTTAAGGCTAATAGTTGAAGAAAGTAAATCAATGTGGGTTAAATGGACTGATTGTATTGTAGTTGGTACTGGTGATTATGAAGCACCTGAAATGGAGGATGTAAAAGAAGATAATGTATTATTTAATGATATATCAAATCATTGGGCTAATAGTGATATATTAGACATGGCTTCTCTGGGATATGTAAATGGAAGCGATGGTATGTTTAGACCTGAGGATAATATTACAAGAGCAGAATTTGTATCACTAGTTGTAAGAGTTCTTGGTATTGATTCATTAGGTACATTAAACGCCTCATTTACAGACGTAAATGAAGGGAATTGGTATTCAAAAGATGTTTTGTTAGCTGCATCAAACGGTCTTGTTAAAGGCTATGAAGATGGAACATTCAAACCTAATGCTCCTATAACAAGAGAGGAAATAGGGTCGATTATTGGAACTCAATTAAATGAAAATTTAACAGCACAACAATCGGATGAAATATTGTCAAGTTATACTGATGAAATATCAGGTTGGGCGAAAAACTCAGTGGCATCAGCAGTTAAAGCTGAAATAATAAAAGGTCTTCCAGACAATTTGTTTGGAGGCAGACAAAACGCAACAAGAGCACAGGCTTCTGTTATGCTGTTGAGGTTTTTAAATAATAAATAACAAATTAGTGGCAATAGGTTAATCTATTGCCACGCCTCTTGGAGGAATTTATGAAAAAAATAATTATTATACTATTAGTTTTTTTAATGGGGTTAACAGCATGTTCTTCTAAAACTATAAAAACAGAAGTTGCTGATAATGTTGTGGAAGAACAAGTAAATACTGATGAAAATATAATGGCAAAAGAAGAAAATAAAGAATCAAATGAAGTAGAACCAGCGGATTCAAATAATGAAATTGAAAAGAAAGCAAGTGAAGTAGAAAATACTGAAGATGAAAAAAATGTTGAAACTGTAAAAACTATACCAGTTGAAAATAAAACTCAAGAATCAAATGTTTCTGAAACTAATAAAGACAGTGATGATGAGGACTCAAACCGTATAAAAATTCAAGGTTTGGTAGAAACGGAGCTTTCTTTAACACTTGAAGAATTGAAAAAAATGGATGACTTGATTTTTGAAGGTGATTTTTATTCTTTAAATAGCTTTGGAACAACTGGATACACTCATTTTAAAGGCATTAATTTATGGAAATTGTTAGAGTTAAAAGCCATTATTTCTACAGCGGCAACAAAGGTTACTGTCATTGCTCAGGATGGATATAAAATGGAATTTACTGTCAATCAGGTAAAAAAACAAGATTACATGGACGAAACGAATCCTGACAATATATATCCAATGATAATTGCATGGGAAGAAAACGAGGAAGAATACGATTCAGAAGAAGGTGCTCCATTTAAACTTGTTGTAGGGCAAAAACAAGCAGGTGATGTAAATAAGCCTCAATGGGTATCTAATATTGACAAAATTGTCATAGAATAAAGGGGATAGTATGAAAAATAAAAGGCTTTATTTATTTATTATTGCAATAACAACAGTGATAGTTATTTCTTTATTTTTCTTTAAAAGCACAGCTTCAGAAGAGGAAAAAATTGTAATGTCTTTTTATCCCCAAGCTAAAAGTGTTGATCTGGTAAAAAATGTAACTGATGATTTATATGTGTCTTTAAATTTCCCAGCTGTTAAAAGGGCATATAAAGTTGATGGAGAAATTAAAGCATATGTTGTAAACTGCATTGGATATAATGGGCCAATTGAGATTTTAGCTGCCTTGGATACAGAAAGTGACATGTTGATTGGAATAAAAATTTTAAGCCATGAAGAATCTATGGATTATGCTGGATATATTGAAGAAAATTGGTTTTTGGATAGGTTTAAAAATCTAAAAACTAATAAATATTTAAACTTAGTTGTGCTTGACAAGGAAAATGAAGAAGATATAGTACAAGTTACTGGAGCTACTGTAAGTTCTCAAGCGGTTATTAATGGAGTAAATGCTGCAATAGGTGCGTTTCAATATGAAAACAACAATATAGAAATGGCAAAAGTTGCAGATGTTGTACCACAAGAAATGTGGCAGAAGGATGATAACAGCTTTGCTATTAATTGGGAAGATGGCTCTGTAAGAATAGACACAGATGAAATTAAGGAATATGAACAGCAAGAAATAGATGTTACATTAATAAATACAACTGGAACTGAAACAGACATGCGTGTAAAAGGACCAACACTTAGAGATGTTCTTGCAAAAGAAGGAATTAATTTAAGCGATTATGCAGGAATAGGTATAACTGGGCGTGATGGCTATTATACAATGATAGATAAAGATAAACTAGATGTAAATGATATAATACTCAC
>JBGUET010000065.1:0-9365 GCA_041821225.1 Sedimentibacter sp. | reverse complement strand
GACCATTCTCGAATTGCAAACTCTCCAAAATGTCCAAAGGGTGGGTTTCCTATATCATGCAACAAACATGCATTTTCTACAACTGCTACGATAAGAGGAATTTCTCGTAATGATACTAATTTTTGATTAAATAAGCTTTGTGCTATTTTGTTTGCAAGTGTTCTGCCCAAATCGGATACTTCAAGTGAATGTGTCATTCGAGTTCTTACACTTGCATTAGGTTCAAGTGAAAACACTTGTGCTTTCTGCTGTAATCTTCTAAACGATGAGCTATAAATTATTCTTGATCGATCGCTATAAAACTCATCAACTTTGACTTTTCGTCTCATACTTGATTGTCTTATCCTATCAATGCATAAAACATCCGCATATTTTAGTTCTTTCATGACTACCACCTTTTTATGATTTTAGGGACGGACCTTTCATACATATATTGAAAATTTAATTATCTAATTATTGCGTAAAAAAAGGTCCGTCCCCACAATCTATCCCCACCTGTACCTCTTATCAAGGCTGGATTAAATTCAGAAAATATTTCTACTCATCAATTACGACATGCATCTGCAACTTTAATGTACTAATATGGACATGTCGATATCCGTTCTCTACAACAAATCCTTGGTCATGAAAGTATTGCCACAACAGAAATATATACTCATGTTGATGATTCAATATTGCAATCTGCTGTGAATTCCAATCCACTTGCTTTAATGTTTAATTAGCCTTATGGCAAGCGCAAAGCTTGCCATATTCTAAACGTAGTTTGAAGCCCATGCTTTAGGGTAATTGAGTACCTATATGCATTATTTTTTAAAGCTTAAGTCTTAATAATTTTGTCACACAGTTCTTAATCTTCGTCATACTTACACAAAACGAAATAATTATATGACATTTAAATACCCTCGCTTAATAAATTGATACAATTTTAATAATATCAATAATTGCGTTAGCCAATATTTCTGGCGATTTCTCGGATTTTAACAAATCCCAATAACTTTCCAAATACGGATACTTCTCTTTTGATGAATACATTTCATTGTAAATCTGCTCAGAAGCATCCCCAGTAGAAGCAATTGGTATAAGTATCGCTCCTTTTTCCTTTGCAACCTCGTATTCATCTATCATACCATCAGCAACAACACATTCACCTGATTTATTTCTTTTGTTTCCAAATGCAAAAACTATAATCCCACAATTGGAAATCATATCTTTACGATAATTATGCCATACCCCATTAAAATCTTCACCCTCACTAGGTTGAGGAAATGGATAAAGTTTTAGATAATCATCAAAATGTGCATACTTTTTGCTTTTCACCTCACTCAAAATACCTGTTATCACTGCACTTCCTATTCCTAATCCATATCCCGAAGTTATTTTCAAATTTTGATTTACAAGCCTTTGGACCAATCTTTTCGCAAACTCTTCAGCTTGCTTAACACTCCACAATTTAGTATCAACGGATACACTTGCTGAAAGGAAAATATTTCTCAGATTGCATTCTAATTCTATTTTTCCCAATAACACGGGAATATCATCATATGAATCTAACAAAACAGCATCTATTCCGTATCGCCTTAAATCTTCAGTCATAAGATCTTGTTTAGCCTTTCTATAAGCGAAATCTTCATTTTCTTCACCTTCACGTTTGGATACCGATTTAAAAAGGCAATAATGTTCTTTAACATTTTCTCCCAAAAGCGCTTTGATCCATGAGAGAATACTATTCAAATTTGGATCATCAAAACTAAATCCAATAAATATAAATGTTTTCGATAACAAATGCCCTTTAAGCAGCGTTGTAAATGCTTCTCTTTTAAACCCGTAAGTTTCATAATCATCTTTAATTAATACTGTTTCATGAGGTAATTGAACATCTCCGTGCATTTTATATACCGTTGCTGCTGCATCATTAATATTCAATACTAAATTTTCCTTAGTTATCTTTACGTCAGCTTTCCGATTGTTCCTATCTAATCCCATTTCTATTGATCGATCATAATTTGTTGTCCAATATGTATTTATTGGTAATCGAGTTATAATCTCAACATTTTTATTTTCACCTGTTGCTGTAGTAAATGCATTTGAAATTGCTGCATTTATTCCTGATCGGTTTCGCTTTTTGTTATAATAATATTGAGCAACTGCTAAATAATCATTCTCTTTATCCATTTTTAAACCGATTTCGTCAGCCAATGGTTGTAATAATTGTTTCCAATTCACAAACCCTGCAGGAATAGATAGCCCTGCACCAGCAAAAACTGCTGCATTTCCTAATAATATTGCTTCGGTATATTTTTTTACAAATAGTTTAACATCCATTTTATTCCTCCTTTGCGAAATTACAATTTTTATCTACTAATAAACATCTAAAACAGATTTTTTCCTATATTCAGCATCATAGAACCAAGGTGTATCTAGTAATCTATAGTTAAAATTACCTTCCATTAAATCATCTATTTGAATTGTATAAATAGACTTGCCAAGTTCATAGAAATAATTCAATTCATATTTGCACCATTTCGAGTTCAATGAATTATCAGAAATAATAAATATTATAGCCTTTGACTGCTGGAGCCTTTTCTCAATTACGGATAAAGTAGCAATCCCAATTAATTTGCGTTTTAAATAATCATCATCATTAATCCAATCACAGTATATGTTTTTATTGTTTGTATTCAAATATTTTATTAAACTTTGCACAGCAATATAATCAATACTGCTATGGGATATAAAAAAATCGTATGATTTTATGAGTTGCTCTTTAGAATTTTCTATCCGGTATTCTAACTCCTCTGGTATAGCTTTTATACTATATTTTTCTTTTGAATATACATTTTTAAGGTATTCTCGACGTTTCTTATTCCGACTCGGAATTCTCATGTATTTTTGTCTTCGCAATACAGGTTGAAACCCCACTGATTGCAAATGCTCAAAAGCCATTCTCCGTAGTTGTGGATTATATTCTGTATCTACCTTTTTGCTAAAAAAGAGTAAATTTTTCGAGCAATAATATTTTTGTAATTCAAGTAAAATATAAACCTTATCTTTCTGGGTAGTCGTATTTTTATCGTACAACCCCATCAATACATCTAAAAACTCTGGTTCAATCTGTTGAGTTTTTAATTTTGCCTTATCAATTTTATTATATATTCTTATTATTTTTGAACTCCGTTCCACTGCAAAACACTCTTCATTTCTTTTTCGCACTTCCTCGCTATATTGAGCATGATGTTGTGAAATATACTCTGACCCCATTATATGTTGATAAACAGATGATTTTTTTATAAGTATGTTTGGATCATCCATTTTAAACCTTGATTTCTTTTCCTTTTTAATAAGACAATCTTCCTTAATACAATAATACTTAAACTTTTCATTGATGATAAACCATTCATATGGATAATATTTCTCCAACAATGCTTTAACCTCTTCAAAGTCATAGTTATATGGTAGTAATGAAATAATCTTGTCAAGATATTTTGACAAATTGATATTTATCTGCATTAAATCATTTTCATACATATGTTTTGTAAATCCAGCCATCATTCGTCTCCCATCTTTACTTTACTTCCCATGACAATATTATTAATGTCGGAGTTTTTCGATTATCTCCATCCTATTTGCAGATATTTTTTATGTGAAGTTCATTTTCCTTTTTTCTTTGCTGCAGATTCAATCCATGCGCCTAATTTATGATATCCATCTTGAGTACTATAATCATAAATTCCATCTGCAATTTCATCAAAATATATATTTTTTTTTGAAGCCGTCCATATTCCAATACATGTATGTAGATTACAAAGCCGAGTCTTAAAGCCAGTTCTCATATCTGTAATACTGTTAATTTTTACACCAATTATACCATTTCCTTTTTCAATACTTTTCCGTATTTCATATTGAACAAAATCTCGTTCCAATGTCTCACTTCCTATTAAAACGACAGTCACCGATGTTCCAATAAGTTGATTATCTATCCAATTCTCAATTGCTTTTGTTCCCTGACGTTGTATTTTTTCAAACTCAACTTTATCTACAAACCCAGCCTTTTCTACCCCTTGTGTTACCCAGCTATTTCTTACTGTCATTGCACGGTTCACATCATTATCATAATGAAAACTAAAGAAAACTTTTCTTGACATTTCAATCTCTCCTTCGATTATTTTAAGTGTATACACATAATAACAAGACCAACGATTGCCAACAAATACAGTGGTCTTTCTGTTCGTGAAAACAAAACTTTTACTAAACAATATTTTACTCCACAATATTTATCTAAAGCATTTCAAAATCTTTAATTTGTTGTAAATAATAAGAATCTAGAACCCAAAATAGTACTCTTGGAGCAATTGAGACAAATATGAACTCTACATTTCCAGACTAATTCAAATCTATTGTAATGTAGCAATGGAAATTTTACCATTTATGAAACTTCCCATTATTGCTACAATATGTACATTGACGAATTGCTTATTATTCGCCAAACTAGAAGTTCATTTTATAACTTTATAATTATTTTACTTTGCTTTCCGAATTCATTTATATCCTTTGACATTGATTACAATAATAAATACCCCCGCCCAAGTATGCTTCTTTTATTGTTAGTTTGCCACCTATTTTACATGGTTTGTTGGTTGTATTTTTGCTTAGTTTTGTTATGCTGTTGCCAAGCCCTAGTATCCTTTGTTTTGCAGCTAGCAATGCTTTTGCACTTAGTTTTTTTGCTCCTGGTTCAGAAAAATTTGCAATAAAAAATTCTTTATCAAATTGCCAATAATAAAGCACCATAGGCTTCCATATATTTGAACTGATGTGCTTGTGGCTGTAAAATCATCAAATTCAACGGGAAGCTGGTGCTCTTGCGGTCTTTTTTTTAGTTCCTTGAAATTTTAGATTTATTCCATCTTCAAGTAATATAACTGTATCCTCTACTTTAAATTCAACATATTCGGCTACTGCTTCTGTTATTTCTATCATTTTTTACACCCCAGTGTTAAAAATAATTAATGATTTAGTTAGTTGTACTATTAACTCATTAAAGTAATATTAGCATATTATGGAGAATAATGTCAATCAAATGTTTTCCTAAAATTGTATGTGGTTTAATATAAACTATAACTACAATATTTTATTGCAAAAGTTTCATATAAGGCTAGTTTAACTGAGAAAGTAATTAAATTTTAGAGGAGGGTACAAGGCCCTCCTCTTAATGTGTTTCATATAATAAATTTTTGCTTATTTTGCAACTATAGCCTCAACCAACTTAATGCATTCCATAACATCTTGCTTATTGATTATTTCTCCTGATGAGTGAAGGTTTCTTGTAGGGATTGAAATTGCTCCGCTTGGAACCCCTTCTCTTGACAAATGAATTGGACCAGCATCTGTTCCCCCAAATTCTAACACTTCATACTGATATTTAATATGATTTTCTTCTGCTAAGTTTGTGAGAAGGTCTTTAACTTCTGGATGTGTGATAATTGATTTGTCCATTAGTTTAATTGCAGCTCCGCCGCCTAATTTTACATCCATTTTTATTCCATCTAATGAATCTCCAGTTGCTGTTACATCAATTGCTATTCCTAGGTCAGGATTAATGCTGTAGCCTGCTGTTTCAGCTCCTCTTGTACCAACTTCTTCTTGGACAGAAAATACATAGTACACGTCATTTTCCGTTGCAGCATGACTTTTAATGGCTTCAATTAAAATGTAGCATCCTATTCTGTCATCAGCTGCTCTGCAAATTATACAATCTTCTGTTTCATAGTATTCTGATTTAAAAACGCACATATCACCAATATGAAAATTGTTTTCAACAAATTCTTTGTTTGTGGAAGCAACATCAATAAAAAGTTTGCCCATAGTAAGCTTTTCTTTATCCTTTAATTCCTCTTGGCATATGACACCTTCAAGTCCGTTTTCGAATACCACGCGAAAACCAATAATTTCTTTTGCGTGAATTCCCCCAACATTAGAAAATCTTAGGAATCCTTTTTCATCAACATGAGTTATGATTAAACCTATTTGGTCCATATGTGCTGAAAATAATATTTTTTTGCCGTTACCTTTTTTTCTTGCAATAAGGTTTCCAAGAGCATCAATTTTTATTTCGTCTGCATAATCTTTTATTTCATCAATTATCAATTCACGAACATTTTTTTCTCTTCCTGATGGAGAAAAACAATCTGATAATTTTTTCATTAATTCACTACTAAATTTCATCTCTATTCCCCTTTCTGTTCTGCTAATATAATTGCTTTAGCAAGCTTAACAACACTATTATAATCATTTATACTCAAAACACTAACTGGTGAATGTATGTATCTGCACGGAATTGAAATTGCCATGACTTTAGCGCCTTCTTTTGTTTTGTGTATTGCACCTGCATCATTTCCACCTGCAGTTGATTTTCTATATTGATAGGCAATGTTGTTTTCTTCTGCTATTTTAACAACATTTCTTACTACATCAATATCATATACAGTGGTTTTATCCATAATTGATAATGCGGCCCCGTCTCCAACAATGGTGGATTTAGAGTGTTCTTCAACCCCAGGCATGTCGGCACATACAGTACCTTCAATTACTAATCCGAAATCCGGTTCTAATTTGTATGCAGCTGTTTGAGCACCTCTACAACCAACCTCTTCCATAACTGTAAACACCCCATAAAAATCAGCGTCTATCTTCATGCTTAGAAGTTCTAATACTGCACTGCAACCTGCTCGGTCATCTAGTGCTTTAGCCTTTATTAAGTTGTCTCCAAATTCTACATAATCGCTTTTAAAACAAACATAATCCCCTATATCGACTATCTTCTCTGTTTCTGCTTTGGAGTTTGATCCTATATCAATGTAAAGTTTTTCAATGGATAATGTTTTGCCTCTTTCATCATCGCTCATTAAATGCACTGCCTTAGAGCCAATAACCCCTGAAATTTTTTTATCTCCCACCAATACTTGCTTAGAGTTTAGCACTCTCGGGTCTATTCCCCCAACAGTTTGGAAACGAATGAAGCCATCTGAATCTATGTGAGTAACCATGAGGCCTACCTCATCCATGTGAGCTGCCACCATAATGGTCTTGTTTTTCTTGCCAATATTGTGGGCTATAACATTACCCAGCTTATCTACATAGTACTGACATTTTATTTCATCTAATTTATTTTTTATATAATTTCTTACTTCATACTCGCAACCTGATACGCCGGAAAGTTCAGTTAATTCTTTTAAAAACATAATATTTCCTCCAAATCAGCATTATCTAATTCGTTAATAAAACGAGCAATTGCCTTGCCTGTGTTTTCTATATCCTTAATGTCTATTGTTTCAACTGATGTGTGCATGTAACGAAGAGGGATGGATAACAAGATACATGGTATTCCTTCTCTGTTAACTTGCATGGATTCTGTATCAGTTCCTGTATTAGAAGTAATTGCTTCATACTGCATTGGATAATTGTATTTTTTGCATGTTTCAATAAATTTTCTTGTAAGCTTTTGATTTAATCTTCCACCATATGCAACTACAGGTCCTTTTCCTAAATGGGGTGTTTCTGGGGGCATATCTGGAGTCATTCCAAATCCCACATCCAATATAATTCCTATGTCGGGATTGATTTTATAGCTTGATGTAGCTGAACCTCTAGTACCTGTTTCTTCTTGTGCTGTGGCTGCATAGTATATGTTGCTCTTGTGGGATATTTTTTTTAACTCTTTTGCAGTTTCTAGCATTACAGCAATACATGCCCTATCATCAAATGCCTTTGCTGAAACAACACTACCCATAAGAGATACAGGCTCTCTTTTAATTGTTACTATATCTCCAACCCTCACAAGCTTTTCAAGCTTTTCTTTTGAATATCCAGTATCAATAAATAAATCTTTTAATTTTAAAGGTTTATCCATTTCTTCCTCTTGAGTCAAATGGGGTGGTTTTATTCCTATAACACCGAAAACATCTTGTTTACCGTAAACAATGACGTCCTGTGCAACTAATGATGCTGGATTAATTCCACCAACTTGAGCGAAACTTAAAAATCCTCCATCAAGAATTTTTGTAACCATGAGCCCTATTTCATCTATATGAGCTGCCAACATTATTTTAGTATCATTGCTTCCATTAGATTTAAATATATAGCTTCCAATCTTATCTTTTTCCACTGAATCAGTATACGGCTCAAAATATTTTTTTAATATATGACCGTTAACATGCTCAAATCCTGAAACAAATTGGTTTGAACATACATCAAATAAAAATTCTTTAATCATGATACCTCCTTGTATAATGGGGAAAATTGCATATTGGGAACTCGTTGCGGTTGACCTACCGCCATTTTTCCAAGAAAAACGCTTAGAAAAATGAGGTTAGGACATACAAAAAATGCTAGATCATATTATGACCTAGCATTTTTAAAATTTACTTCAATAAATCTCCTAGAGCTGCTCCTAGAGATTCACCTATAGTAAAGTTTGAATCTTCTGGCTTATATGCTTCAGAATCTATACTATCAAATTCGTCTCCCTTATCTTCTAATATGAAGGTCAGGTTGAGGTTTTTACCCTTTATATCAATACCAAGGACTTTTGCATCCCTTGTTTCTCCAACTTTTACAACTTGTGCTGGTGTTCTTAATTTTTCAGATGAAACTTTTGCTATAGGTATAAAGCAATCAATGTTTCCATTTACACTAACATGTACTCCATCTAGCAATATACGAGTTACTTCAACAGGTATAATCGCATCTCTTTCAAGGCCTTTTGCATAAGTGTCAAATGGATGTTCAACAAGTTGTTTCATTCCAAGACTTACTTTTCTATCTTTTCTAGTAATATTTAATATTTTAGTTGTTACTTCTTGACCTTCTTGAAGAATATCTGTAACTTTTTCTGTTCTTGCCCAGTCAAGATCTTTTATATGAAGTAAGCATTCAATATCATCCACCATTACAAAAGCACCAAAATCTACTATTCTTGTTACTATTCCAGTAACTGTATCACCTTTTTGGTGTTTGTCTAAAAATAGTGACCAAGGACTTTTTATTGTAGCTTTGTAACTTAATGAAAGTTTCTTGTTTTCTTTATCTATGCTTTTAACTTTTACACTTATTTTATCGCCAACAGTAAGTACTTCTGAAGGATGCTTTATTCTTGTCCATGCAATTTCATTTATGTGTAGAAGTCCGTCAATACCGTTTATTTCTACAAAAGCGCCGTAATCTTGAAGATTTTTTACTGTTCCTTCATAAATTTCGCCTTCTTTAATAGTATCCCAAACGATTTTGTCTTTTGCATCTTTCTCGATTTTTTCAACCGCTCTTGAAGTTAAAACTAATTGACTTCTTCCTTTTTTGTTTCTAGTTTCTAA
>JBGUET010000064.1:0-9413 GCA_041821225.1 Sedimentibacter sp. | reverse complement strand
CTTATAGTCTATATAATCTTTAATGACACAATTATTAACAGAAACAAGTTCATCTCCAGCTTCCAATTCAAGTTCTTCAGCTATGCTATTTTTTAAAACTTTAATTATAATATTTTTCATTATATTTTCCTTTTTCTATACTTCACGCACATTATAACATAACTGTTTCATTATCTGCAATGTTATTTTTAGATACATTAAAATCATATGAACTATTTAAAAAACCAATAAGAATTTTAATGTACCTAAAATTCCAATAAAAAAAAGCTTTTTGCAAAGCAAAATGCTTTTTTTATTTTTACCAGTATTAATCTTCAAACAATGGTAAATTCTCTAAGAAAATAATATCATTTCTTTTAGCTGCGTCACCTTCAGCCAATATAGCTGCCTTCGCAATTATTATTCCTCCTGCTGATTCAACAAGCCTTTCAATTGCTTTTATGGACTCTCCCGTGCTTATAACATCATCAATTATTGCAACTTTTTTTCCTTTAATATATAAAGCATCTTTTTCATCTAGTACCAACATCTGTTTTTTTTGTGTTGTAATAGATACGACTTCATCAACTAAAGGTGAATTCATATATGGTTTAATACTTTTTCTTGCCACTATAAAGTTCTTCATTTTTAACAATCTCGATATTTCAAAAGCCAAAGGAATCCCCTTTGCTTCAGCTGTAATCAATACATCAACTTCAGGCATTTTTTTTACAAGTTCTTTGGCTGCAGCACACACCAATTCTGTATCACCTAATATTACAAAACTAGCTATGCTTAAATCTTCTTTTATTTTAATTACAGGTAGCTCTCTTTTAATTCCTGCAACTTCGATATTATATGTATTCAAAATAAACCTCCTCTACATACCAACTAAACTGGCTACAGTTCTAAAAACAACTCCTGACATCATTCCGTAAAACGGGTTACTTATAGCTGTCACAGTCATAGTAATACCACCTACCATAGCGCCTCCAGGTACACCAGTTACACTAAGTGCTGCCAAGGCATTGCCTGGTACAGTTACTATAGCACCAAGAACAAATAAGAAACCTGCAATCGATTCACTTGGTACGTATTTTCCTATTTTAGGAAGTAGACCTGCAAACAATATTATTGCCATAATACCCATCATTAATACAGAGGAACGAAGAGGATTAGGTGCTCCACCAGTTGCAGAAATAATAGATTCAACAGGTCCTCCTCCAAATGATGCTGAAGCAAGGTCAGCCAAACTGCTTACAATTGACAAATGATCTATGTTTACAGAAGTGTTCGCTATTGAACCTGTAATTTCTCCAAAGGCAATATTTGCTCCTATATTAAGACATATCATTGCTAAAGCCCCTTGAATTACACTTAAATTTATTACTGGTTTTTGAAATGAAATTTTTTCTCTTTCAGTGATTATCAAGTCGGATTTTTGTTTTAGTATTATTGCTAAAATACTTGTACCAATTACAGATATTGTAACTGTATAAACCAAATCTTTTGAAATCATAAAAACTATAAAACTAATTGCGATTGAAGTGTAACCGATAATTTTATTTTTCTTTGCCATTTTTAAAGCAACACCAACAAGCATTATACCAACACCTGCCATCATACCGTTTGTAATTGCCGGACCGATGAATGTAACAATCTTTTCCAACAAACCAAACAATCCTATAAATGTCATTCCAATTGCTCCAAAAATAATCATGGATAATCTTTCTGCCATGTTTTTTCCCATGGTTCCTGCTAATGTAATAGTCTCAGCTTGAAACGAAATAGGTGCTACAACTCCAAGCATCAAGCAACCAATAGCACCAACTAAAAATGCAAAAGCGGTTGGTACCGAAGCAAATCCAAAAGATAACGCTAATAATCCTTGGGGTAATCCGTTTAAAACAACACTTAAAGCAGCTAATAAATCTTTTAGTAATTCCATAATTCCTCCTTATTATTGCACTCTGTAAATTTATGAAATGAAAGAACAAAAAATCTGGAATTCCTTTTGAGGAGAATTCCAGATTGGCACAATAAATAAAAGTCATAAAGACCCTATTATCTGTTATTCTTCCCATAGTAGGATAATTCATGGTTATCCCGTAGAAACTTTCGAACCATATTTTCGAAAATATATGAGAGTACATATTTTTATAATATAACAGATAAAAAAATATTTTTCAATAACTATAATACATTTTATATTTCCAATACATATATTACTTGGTAATTTTACCCATTTTTACAGACAAAGAGAACGGTTCTAATTGAACCGTCCTCTTTGTCTATGTCTTAGTTAGAATATAATTAATCCTGTTGAGGAGCTTCTACTGGACATACGCTAGCGCATGCTCCGCAATCAATACAAGTAGCAGCATCTATTACATATTTATCATCACCAGCAGAAATAGCACCTACTGGGCATTCTGCTTCGCACGCTCCACAGCTTATGCATGCATCAGTTATTTTGTAAGCCATTAAATCTCACCTCCCCCAATATCATCTTAAATATTTTAACATTATTATTACATATTTAAAAGTATTTTTTTATGAAAATAATAAATATTTTATTTGAATGGTATTAAATTCTAATTTTATTATAAAAGAAGCATTATAACGAATTAATAATGACCATTTCATACAATTAATCTTCTAATTCTTTTAATTCTCCAAGATTAACATCCTCATGCTTTGGTTTTAAAACTCCTTCTTCAAGAACCTTTATGTCATCTGCACCAAGTACGTCAATTTCATATGTCCCATCTGCCTTAGTAACATTTACCCTGGCAGTTTTAAACAATGGATTAATATCTAATACTATTCCAGTTTTGTTTGTTCCTATAATCGTAACTTTATCACCAACATCTGGCAAAAGCTTAATATTCTCTTCATATACTTGGTGCTCATAGTTCAAGCAACACATAAGTCGAGAACATATTCCAGATATTTTTGCAGGATTCAAAGATAATTTTTGCTCTTTTGCCATCTTTATAGAAACTGGATAGAATTCTCCTAAAAACGTTGAACAACACATAGTCCTACCGCATGGACCTAGTCCACCTATCATCTTAGCTTCGTCACGAACTCCTATTTGCCTTAATTCAATTCTTGTTCTAAATATTGATGCAAGGTCTTTTACTAGCTCCCTAAAGTCAATTCTACCGTCTGCAGTAAAGTAGAAAATCACCTTATTGTTATCAAAAGTATACTCTATATCAACGAGTTTCATTTCAAGCTCATGCTCTATGATTTTCTTTGAACACAAGTCAAATGCTTGCTGTTCCTTTTCCTTATTTTCATTATTGCATTTTATATCTTCTTCTGTTGCAAGTCTCAAAACTTTCTTTAAAGGCTGAACAATATCTTCTTCCCTTACTAACTTTGGTCCCACCACTACGAGACCAAATTCAATTCCTCTTATTGTTTCAACAATTACATTATCTCCATCTTTTATCCATTTTTTATCAGGATCAAAATAATATATTTTACCAGCCTTCTTAAATCTGACGCCAACTACTTTTATCATTTAAAGACCTCCTGAATCTTTAAAAGCATATTATCTATAGTTAATTTATAGTTAACATTACTCTTTATATTTTCACTAGTATACTGTAAATACTCTATTATATTTGTATTAATTCTCATTCTTTCAGCATGTTTTTTTGCTAAAGGTTTAAAATCTATGTTAATTACAAGATTATCTATGTTATTTTGAACAAACATTACATCTCTTATCCACAACATCATTATTTCAATTATTAAATCTATATTATCTTTATTTTCTTCAAAGTAATTTTCAACTTCATATATTATTTTGGAATCTGTACAAATTATTTTATCGAATAATTTTATAATTTCTTCTCTGTCTTTTAGTATATTATCGTTACCATTTATAATATTAACCGCTTTGTTTAATATTCCTTTAGAATAATTTGATGCTAATTCTATTGTCTCTTCTGTTGAATTGAAGTGTTCCTTTAAATAATCCTTTATTGTTTGTTTGCATATATTTCTGAATTTTATTATCTGACACCTTGAAATTATTGTCGGAAGAAGTAAATTAACATTGGTTGTTAATAGTATCATAACAGAGTCTCCTGGAGGCTCCTCCAGGGTTTTTAAAAATGTATTGGCCGCTTGAGTTGTCATTGAATGGGCATCTTTAATAATATATACTTTTTTATTTGACTCATATGGTTTTTTATAAACTGAATCAATAAGTTCATCAATATTTTCTCTTTTTATTGAGCTTTCCTCTTGATTGATTATGTGTAAATCAGGATGATTCATTGAATTAATTTTAATACAATTTCTACATACATTGCATGGCTCTTCATTAAAATCTATACAAAGTAAAGACTGGGCAAATATTAAAGCTAAATCATATTTGCCCATTCCTTTAGGTCCCTCAAATATGTAGCAATGGGATACTTGATTGTTTTTTATTGATTTAATCAAAGATGATTTTATTTCTTCCTGTCCTGCTACTAGACTGTAAAGCATATTTGCCCCCTCTATATCTTTTCAAACCTTTCAATAGGAGTTACAAATACAACTGCACCCCCAACGGTAACTTCAATAGTTTGTGGCAAATATCCGCCTACTGTACTGAATGAACTTGGAGGTATAGCTGCCGTAATTTTCTTTTTAACTTTGCATATTTTCCTGATGATTTCTATTTCTTCATCTATTTTATCATCTTCAACTACTGAAATAACAGTAGTGTTACCAGAACTCAAAAAACTTCCAGTAGATGACATCTTCGTTGAAGAATAACCACTTTCTCTCAATGCTGATATTAATTTATTTGCATCATCATTTTGAACTATGGCAGTAATTAACTTCATATTCTATTCCTCCTCATATTGAATTTATTATATCCTTAATTTCTTCAAAAATTTCTTCAATAGTTCTTTCAGCATTTATTGTTTTTATTTCAGGGCAAAATTCAACGAGTTTCTTATATCCTTCATAAACATCTCTATGAAAAGAAATAAGTTCATTTTCAATTCTGTCTCCCCCATCAATATTAAGTTTTCTATTTAAAGCTTTCTCTGGATTCACGTCTAAAAGCAAAACAATATCTGGTGTAAGCCCTGAGGTTCCAAAATCATTTATTTTTTTAACTTCGTCAATGCCAAGCCCTCGACCTATGCCTTGATAAACAATACTTGAATAAACATATCTTTCACTTATAACGATTTTTCCTGCTTCAAGCCATGGAATAATTTTTTCAGAAACTAGCTGTGCCCTAGCCGCGGCATAAAGCAAAGCTTCTGCTCTAAAGTTCATTTCCGTATTATTTCTGTCAAGAATAAGCTCTCTTATTTTTTCACTTATATTAGTTCCGCCTGGTTCCCTAGTAAATTCAATTTCTCTACCATTCTCGTTGAAATACTGGCCTATTTTATGAGCCATAGTACTTTTGCCAGAACCATCAGGCCCCTCTAATACAATAAATATACCTTTCATTTTACAACTCTCAACTTATTATTTTTATCAACACCATTTACATTTATACTGTTTTCAAGCATTACTTTTACATAATCAACTGTTTCTTGAACAATTATTTCACCCGGACAAACTAAAGGAATTCCAGGTGGATAAGGAATGATAAATTCCGCAGCTGTTTTCCCTATAGAGTCGTCCAAATCAACTAATATGTTTTCAGAATAAAATGCCTTACGCATTTTTCTCTCGTGCTGAAGTTGTGGGAAACCTTCAATTTGAACAATTTCAACTTTTTCATTGCTGTGACTTTTTTCTAAATAGATTTCCTTCACTGCATCAAATAATCTATTAATATCTTCAACTTCATCTGTTGCTGTAATATATCCAACAGTATACATTAAATCTGCAAATTCCATTTGTATTTTATAATCATATCTTAAAATTTCCTGTAGTTCAGTTCCTGTTATTCCTAATTCACTCATACTAATAACAGCTCTAGTAGCATCAAAATCATAGCAACCTTCACTAATAAGGAAATCATCTTCTAAAACATTTATGCCCATATTTCTAAGTTCTAATGTTCTACTCTTAAATACTTCAATATTTCTTTTTAAACGTTCTTCTCCATTTTCATTCATCCAATGCACTGCATTTTCTATTGACGCCATCAAGACGTATGAAGGAGATGTTGTTTGAAGCATTCTAAGCATCGTTTCAACATTATTTACATCAACTTTATCAGAACATATGTGCAAAATTGAACCTTGAGTCATACAAGGCAGTGTTTTGTGAGTGCTTTGAGTAACAATATCCGCTCCTGAACTTTCTGCAGATGGAGGAAGTAAGTCTTTACAAAAGTGCAAATGTGACCCATGAGCTTCATCAATCATAAGTATTTTTCCATATTTATGAGCTATTTCCGCAGCTTTTTTAATATCAAAGCAAATTCCATAAAAGGTTGGATAAGTTAAAACAACCATTTTAATCTCAGGATTATCTATTAACATTTGTTCCAGCTTTTCTAAGCTTATGCTGAAATTCAAACCAAATTTTTTATTAAATTCGGGATATAAATAATACAACTTTAAATCCCCTAGTATACAAGCATTGTATACAGACTTGTGACAATCTCTTTGCACAAGTATTTTATCTCCAGGGTTAGTACATGCCATAATAGCTGAGATAATTCCACATGATGTACCATTGACGACCATGTATGATTTTTTAGCACCATAAGATTTTGCAATATAACTCATGGCGTCTTTTAAGAAGCCTGTTGGGTAGTGTAAATTATCTGTTCCCAAAGTTTCTGTTATGTCATAAAAATTAAGATTGTTTCCTATTTCATCTAAAATTCCATTTTTACCTTTATGACCAGGCATGTGAAAATTTGTATCTACCTCACTTCGATACTGTTTAATCCCCGAAATAATGTTCAATTTTTCCATTTTTTATCTCCCGTAAAATCATTAATCTTAAATAAATGTATACTTCAACATAAATAACATATTTTATGTTTTGTATATCGGGATTAGTTCTCATCTCCTCTTTTTTTTATAATATAAACGCTGTTAAGCAATTTATTTAAGTGTATTGTTGCTTCTTTTCTTTGATATGCTCTTAGTAGTATGCACAGTTTCAATGGTTAATACAATCATAATTGAAGAAACCATCGTTACAATTGAAAAAAGAACAATGTATTCTAACCACATGATTATCACCTTCAGTTATTTAATAAGCATATTATATAACAGCAGCATATCGTTGTCCAATAAAACTTCATAAACTTTGAAATATCTTTGTATTAAACCCGTTTAAACATTCTTATATCAATAGTTTTGCCACTAATATTGCAACGAATCCAGGAATTCCTAAAATACCAATAGATAATGCAGTTACCCCGTTCACTCCAATATATACCCCAGTAAATTGCCCAAAATAATTAAATATGATTAAAACTAATGCACCTAAAATAGAATTTATTAATAATTTAATTAAAAGCTTCAGCGGCTTTACAAAAATCCAGGAAACCATGAATATCAACATTATGCCTGCTGAATAAGCTAATATTACACCTATATTTGATCCACCCACAAGACAACCTCCTAATGCTTTTTATAAATACTATGAAGTCGTCCATGTTTTTATGTCTTTTAAAAACAATAACATTTTTTACATTACATTACTATTAACATGATGTCAATAATAAATTCTATTAATTTATTATTTATTAATAATGCATCTAAAAAATCGTATTATTGTTTTACAGATTACCTTAAATATATTATAATCAATAATATATTTGTTAATCAAACTAAATTTCAAGGAGAAAAAATGGATAGAGTTGTGGGAACCATTGTAAGGGGTCTAATAGACCAAGACGAATTACGGATTTAATAGGTTACCTGTGTGATTTGACTTCAGGAAGTGGCGACAAAGGAACTCCAATTGTATATATTCAAGGATATTTTGACAATTATTCTAAGCAAGTTTAAACGTAAAAAGCACTCTCATTCATATAAAACGAGAGTGCTTTTATTATTTAAAGCTGTATTGACCAATTAATTCTTGTTTACAACTCCACATATCAAATGAAAGGTCTACATAATAGCTGTGAGGATTTGTGAATCGCTTAACTTCACTCCACAAGTTACCAACCTCTTGTTCGCAATATTCTCTTATTTCATTCAGACTAGGACTTTCATAAACGCATTCGCCATTTATAAACACTGGCACTTGAAGATTCTTAGCATAAAATTTAGTTACTTTTTTCTTTCTCCATACGTGTATTTCATCAAATATTGTATATGATCTCGTATCATCTATAATTTCATTTGACATTGCTACAACATCAGCAATAGGATTGCCAGCTTTTTTGTCATAAAGTCTCCACACTTTTTTGTGGCCAGGATTTGTAATTTTTTCTTCGTTTTCTGATATTTTTATTTTAGGTACAATTTTTCCGTTCTTTTCAATTGCAACAAGCTTGTATACGCAACCAAAAACGGGTTCTGATTTTGCAGTAATAAGTCTTTCTCCAACACCAAAAGAATCAATTTTAGCTCCTTGGTCTAATAAATCTGTAATAATAAATTCATCTAGACTATTTGATGCAACGATACTACAATCTTGCAAACCTGCTTCATTTAGTATTTTCCTGCACTTTTTACTTAAATATGCAATATCCCCGCTGTCAATTCTAACACCTTTAAGCCTTTTACCCATGGGTTCTAGAATTTCTTTAGAAATTCTTATAGCATTTGGAATACCACTTTTTATTACATTATATGTGTCAATTAGCAATGTGCAACTATCTGGATAATTTACTGCATAAACTCTAAATGCCTCAAATTCGCTTTCAAACATTTGTACCCACGAATGCGCCATGGTACCAAGTGCTGGTACTCCAAAAGCTTCGTCAGCTAAAGTTGTGGCTGTGCCCATAACTCCACCTATATAAGCAGCTCTAGCTCCATATATTGCTCCATCATAGCCTTGACTTCTTCTAGCCCCGAATTCCATTATTGGTCTTCCTTTTGCTGCTCTCACAACTCTGTTTGCTTTAGTTGCAATTAAACTTTGATGATTAATGGTTAACAAAAGCATTGTTTCTATAAGTTGTGCATCAATTGATTTTGCTCGTACAGTTATTAATGGCTCGTTAGGAAAAACTGGCGTCCCTTCAGGAATAGCATAGATGTCCCCACTAAATTTAAAATCTTTTAAATATTGTAAGAATTCTTCTTTAAATATTTGTTTACTTCTAAGAAATTCTATATCATGCTCCGTAAATTTTAATTCTTTTATGTATTGAATAACTTGTTCCAACCCAGCAACAATAGAAAACCCCGCTCCATCTGGGTTTTTTCTAAAAAACATGTCAAAATATACTATATCATCTTTCATTCCGTTTGAAAAATATCCATTTGCCATAGTCAATTCATAAAAATCCATAAGCATTGATAGTTTTCTATCCC
>JBGUET010000063.1:0-9451 GCA_041821225.1 Sedimentibacter sp. | reverse complement strand
TCTATTGCTTACTATTTTTAATTCTTGTTTAGGGAATTCACATTTACCTTCTACAAATAAATCATAATCATAAGGTGCATCTTCTAATAGAACAAGGTCAAGCTTTCCACTAACCCATGTAGGCTCATAACAATATCCAACCCATGCTTCTCCCGTATTGTATGCAGATACTAATGAAGCAAATAAAGTAGCTTCACTACCTAATCTTGTGTAGTTGTACATTTCATCTAAACCATAGTATTCGTATTTTTTGAACAATATTCCGTCTGCCATCCATCCAGGAATAGCTCCGTAAATACGTCCTTTTGTTTTATCTTCATAATCTGGAAATAAATCTGGGTATTTTTTTAAATCTTCAACTGTTTTTAAATCTGGTGCCATTGGTTCTATACCTAGATCTTTATCCCCTTCAATGACATATCGTGGCACATAAAGTCCCTGAGCACTGTCTGGTACTAGAACTCCCATATCCACAATATCTCCATTTGCTAAATCATCAGGAAAGCTTGCAACATTTTCTGTCCAGCTTTCAATATCTAGGTCAACATCACCTGATAATAGGGCTTGCCAGTTCATAGTTGTTGAAGCCGATGAAGTTTCAAAAGTATATCCATCAAATCCATTTTCAACGATTATTTCTGCAATTGCATTGTGAAGCTTTTGACTGTCCCATCCATTGTCTGTTGCAACAATTTTAATAGGTTCTGTTCCTGTTGCTGCTTTGTTTGAGCAACCTGCAAAAACAGAAGTTGCAATAATAAGCACTATAATTAGTGCCAATAACTTTTTCATAAAATTTCCTCCAATTTTATTTTATTGAATATAAAAACCAAATGTATTTTAATATACATTTTTACTTAATAATATTTACTAAACCAAAAACAAAGACAATAAAAACAATACTCGTTTAAAATCTTTGAATTTTCCATTTAAATTTCTTTAGTTAATTTAGATAAAAAGAATTTTGACACAATAATTTTTCTAATGTCAAATCGAAGAAGATATAATCATAATATAACCGCGAGAAGCAGATTGTATTAGATAATTTGGAAATATTCTCGCAAGAATATTATTTGGTTGTACATAGATTATATAACATATTTATGCAATTTGTCAACCCCGAATGAAAAAGTACTGCTCTTTTTGCAAATTTATTCATAAAAAAAAGTCTATAATTAAATAGACTTTCTTTATCAAGCTTTTAATCCTGTAAGGCAAAACTACACATCATTTTTATGCCAATAGGAAGAACATTTTCATCAAAATCAAATTTGGGATTATGCATTAAATTAACAAATCCCTTTTGTTCATTTTTTGCTCCAATCCATATAAATGCTGCTGGAATTTTCTGTGCAAAATATGCAAAATCCTCTGCTCCCATAGTTGCGGTTTTTGAAATTATAACATTTTGCTGGCCAACTACGTCAAGTCCAATATTTTTAACAATGTTCACAACAGTATCATCTGTTAAAAGAACCGGCAATCCGTGAAGAATATGAAGTTTATACGAAGCTCCCGAATAAAGACATATTCCTTTAAGAATATTTTCTACATTTTCTAAAATGTATTTTCTGTTTTGTTCTGATTGGCACCTAATTGTACCGCTCAAGGTAGATTTTTCAGCTATAATATTATTAGCTGAGCCCCCTTGAAGGATTCCTATTGAAAAAACTGCTGGGTCAAAGGGATCAATTCTTCTGGACATGAAACTTTCTATTTCAGTTATGAACTTTGCTGCTATAGATATGGCATCAACTGCCCTTTGGGGTATTCCAGCATGTCCACCCTTTCCAATTAACTCTATTGCAAATTCATCTGTAGAAGCTGTTACGCTGCCATATTTTATTGACAAAGTTCCAACTTCATATTCTGTGGAAATATGTTGTCCATAAATATATTTAATTTTAGGCAGCAATCCATTTGACTCTAAGTCCTTGAGCATGATTCTTGCTCCTCCAAGGTCTGGTCCTTCCTCAGCTGGCTGAAAAATCAAAAGAATATCATGCTTTAATTTTTCTTTGTTTTTATTTAATATTTTAGCTGCTCCCATGAGCATGGCGGTGTGCCCGTCATGGCCACAGGCATGCATTTTGCCAGGGTTTTGTGATTTATATTCAACATCATTTTCTTCAAGCAATGGAAGGGCATCCATGTCTGCTCTAAGTGCTATAATATCATTTGTACCTATTCCTTTAATAATTGCCATAACCCCAACAGTTGATGGAATTATTTCAATTTTCTCTTCATTTAGAAATGATTGAACATACTTTTCTGTTTGTTTTGTATCAAATCCACACTCAGGATGTTTGTGAATATGTCTTCTGTTTGAAACGACTTCATCCTTAATTAAATCTGCTTGCTTTAAAATTTCATTCAATTTTATTCCTCCTAAAATGGTCCGTAATTAATGGCTATTGCTCCAAATACAAAGGCTATTTGAAGTATAAAGGTAATCCCAAAGTAAGGAAGTATCCATTTATAATATTTGTTCAACGGCACTTTTGCCATAGCACATGCTATTAACACAAAACCTGTAGGCCACAATATATTAGAATATCCATCTCCAAATTGGAAAATCAATACGGCTATTTGTCTTTTAATTCCTATGAGGTCAGCAATTGGAACCATAATTGGCATCGTTGCCGCTGCCTGTCCTGATGCAGATGGAATAAGAAAATTAATTACATTTTGCATCACAAGCATTCCCACTGAACTAGTATAAAGTGATAAATTTTGCAAAGCACCTGCTGCAGTAAATATTATAGTATCAATAATATTTCCTTTTGTTAAAACAACCAATATTCCTCTTGCTATTCCAACTACCAGAGCTGACACTACTCCTTTGGATAACCCTTCTGCAAGTGTTGTGGTTATTTTATTTGCATCCCATTTATTTGCTATTCCAACTAATATTGATATAATTATAAATATTGCTGCGATTTCATTTATGTACCACTTTAATTTTATCAATCCAAATGCCATAACTGCAATACCACCAAATAAAATTAATATTGATGCCTTGCGTTGTGTGGTAAATGGAGTTTTCATTCTCTCATCATCTATTGCTAGGTCTGAGAAATCTATGCCTGCTACGAGACTCTTGGAAGGGTCTTTTTTTATTTTGTTTGCATAAAGCAATACATAGGCAATTGTCACAGATGTCATAACCACAAGAACTAAAATTCTGTATCCTATTCCTGAAAAAATGGGCAATTCGGCAATTGTTTGAGCCACTCCAATACTAAAAGGATTAACAGTTGCGGAGGAAAATCCTACTCCTACAGGCAACAATGAAATTCCTAAAGCAACTAATGCATCGTAACCCATTGCAATGCACAATGCACCAAATATAGGAATGAATGCAATTATTTCTTCATAAGACATTGTTCCCGTTGATGACCAAATTGATAATACACTCATAGTGACAATGATTACTGCTGTAGAATATTTTGGATTGCTCTTTGTTTTTTTTACCATGAGTGCAATGCTTGCATCTAATGCGCCTGTTTTTTCAATTAAGTACAAACATGAAAAGGCTGAAAATATTAAAAATGTAATATTTGATGCTTGAATAAGTCCTTCTACAATACTGACGAACATTTCAAATAAATTAACTGGTGTTCTTGCTATATAGGTAAATGATGCTGGATCAATTACCATTCTGTTAGTTGCCTCATTTAATACTCTTACGTAAGTACCTGCTGGTACAATGTAAGTAAGAATTGTAACAATAAATATTATTGCTAGTAAAATTACAAATACATGTGGAAATTCTTTTTTTGTTGCTTTGATTTCGTTCTTTGTCATAATATTCTCCCTTTATTTATGAATAAACTTTTATACTTATTCAAAAAATGTTATGGTTTAAATTATAACCCTTTTAAACTGAATGTCAATATTATTTTACATATTTTATCATTTTTTAGTATATATATAATAAATATTCATTGCTTGGTTATATACTCATGCTTTTTTCATATCAAGGAGTTGCTATTCTATAAAGAAAAAAAATGCACCTATATTACAGGTGCATTTTTTGAATTATTATAATTATTAGACTATATCTTCTTGACTTGTAAGTTTTTTTGCCATCCAATCTTTGCCTTCTACCATACGAGTAACAACCATTGATACAACTGTGTCCCCTGTAGAGTTTAACATTGTAGCAGGTGGATCAACCAAGAATCCTATTGTTGCAATAATTGGGAATGCTTCTGGAGGGAAACCAAACATATTTACTATGAGCATTTCTCCAATAAGCCCTCCTCCAGGAACACCTGACATAACAACTCCACCTAAAATGGATATTAAAATTGCAGAAGCGTATACGCCTACTCCTGTAAATTCATGTCCGAAAATACCAAACAAGAAAGAAATTTTTAATATAGATGACAATACTGTACCATCCATATGCATTGTAGCTCCTATTGGAAGAACAATTTCACGAATGTCCTTAGGAACTCCAATACGTTTAGCTGCTGCTAAATTAACTGGCATGCTTGCTAATGAACTTTGAGTTGCAATGGAAGTAACTGCAGGTTCTAGTATATTTTTAAAGTATGTTTTTACTCCTTCTTTTCCCCCTGCAAAATATGTATATGCTGCAAAAGCTATGAAGAAGTATGCAATACACAGTGGGTAATAAATAAGCATAGCCCGCCCGTATGCACCTAGAAGCTGTGGCCCAAATTCTCCTATCAGGCTTGCAAAGTATGCACCAAGGCCTATTGGTGCATAAAGCATAATAACACCTATGAATTTCATCATAACGTTAGATAGCGCTTCTAAGGCTTTAGAAACGATATTGTTTTCTCCACCAACTGCACTAACGCAATATCCAAATATTATAGAAAATACAATAAGAGGCATCATGTTTGAACGAGAAAGCATTTTGCTAAAATCATTTACAGTTAATGCTTTAACAATTTGGTCAGCAACTGTGAGTTGTTCTAATTCTGTATTCGCAACTCCTAAATCAATAGTAACGCCTGCTGCAGGAGGAAATACTTTTACAACTACAAGTATTAATACTGCTGCAATTAATCCAGTTACTACAAAAGTTAAAAACATATTTCCTAAAATTTTACCTAAACGTTTCATATTTACCATATTTCCAACAGCACTTGCTATGGTAACAAATACTAACGGAGTAACAACTGTAAACATTAAATTCAAGAATATATCACCAAAAGGCTTAAGTACAATAGCTTTTTCACCAAATATAAGACCAATTATGCTACCAATTACAATTGACAGAATAAGCGTAATAGAAAACCGGTAGTTTTCCCAAAATGTTTTTTTGTTTGTATTCATATTATTGCTCCTTTAAAATTTATTTAATCATTATAAAACTAAATCTTCATCCATTATTTCCCCTACAGCAATTATATTTGTATCACCAGTTAGGTATAGTTTATCAACTTTATCATGCGTTTTTTCTATTTCTATAAACAATTCTCCACCTGGAACAATGATTTTAACTTTATCACTTTTAAGGTAGCCTTTAAGAATAAGAGCAACTGCTACTGATGCTGAACCTGTACCACAGGCTAATGTTAAATCTTCAACCCCCCTTTCATAGGTTTTTACTATTGCAGTATTATCATCTATTACTTCAAAGAAGTTTACATTGGCCCCTTTTAGAAAGCCATCGTAATATCTGATTTTTCTTCCTATTTCAAATATTTCTCTATCACTTGTATGTTGTAGATCATTATATTTTACTACAGCATGAGGCAATCCTGGATTTCCTAATTCTATATATGAGCATTCATACTTTTCATTATTAATTTCTAAATCATTATTGAGTTTTATTACTTCTGGGTTATTAAGTTGTACCTTTACAAGCCTACCTTCTAATACTTCTGCAAAAACTAGCCCAGCAGTAGTTTCAAATTTCATCGTCTTGCCAGCAATATTGTTAATATACGCGTAACGAGAAATACATCTTGCTCCATTACCGCACATTTCACCTATGCTCCCATCCGAGTTATAAAAACGCATCTTGAAATCAGCATCCCCTTCAGGAAAATCAACTACCATAAATCCATCTGCCCCCAAAGACACTTTTCTTTCACATAATTTTTTAGCAATTGGTGATATTTTTTCTATAGGTAATTTAAGTTTCATATTATTTATTATTATGAAGTCATTTCCCGCACCTTGCATTTTAGTAAATTGCATTTTCTTCACCTCTTTATAATTTATATTAATGATTGTGGTATTATTTCATTTTCAATCATATGTTCATAACTTTGTCTTTTTACTATTATTTCAGATTTTCCATCTTTAACCAATACAGTTGCCAACAATGGATTTTTGTTGTAGTTGCTGGCCATTGTGTATCCATAAGCACCAGTTGAGAATATTGCAAAAATATCTCCTCTTTCTACATTTGCAACTTGTGCATCTCTTATAAGAACATCTCCTGATTCGCAGCATTTGCCACATATTGTAACCTTTTCTGCTTTAATCTCAGCTGCTTTATTGGCAACTATTCCTTCATATTTAGCCTGATACAATGCTGGTCTTATGTTATCTGTCATCCCGCCATCCACAGAAACATATTTCCTAATGCCTTTAATATCTTTTATAGTCCCTACTGTATAAAGCGTAATTCCTGCTTCTCCCACAATACTTCTCCCTGGTTCTATAACTATTTCCGGTCTTTGAATATTCAATTCTTTTGAAAATTGTTCTATTTTTTCCATCATTGGGTCCAAGAAATATGCATATGGCTTTTTATTGTCTGCATCAGTATATTTTATTCCGAAACCTCCACCAATATTTAATTCTGGAGTAATATAATCATATTTATTTTTTGTTTCCTTAATTAATTTCAATACTATATCCAATGCTTTTAAATGTGACTCATTGTTGTGAAGCTGAGAACCAACATGAAAATGGAATCCCATAAATTTTACATACTCTGAATTTATAGCCTGTTCTATTGCAGGGAATATTACTTCATCATCTAACGGTATTCCAAATTTTGAATCTTTTTTGCCTGTAACTATATAATCGTGAGAATCGCTTTTTACTCCTGGGGTGATTCTGTAAAGCACATTTACTATTTTACCTTTTTCTTTGCATATGCTTTCAATTAAACTTAATTCATCAAGTCCATCAATAATTATTCTTCCAATGTTGTAATCAATTGCAAGTTCTAATTCTTCCACAGATTTGTTGTTACCGTTAAATTCAATTCTTTCAGCTGGAAAATCAGCTTTCATGGCTGTGAAAAGCTCTCCTCCTGAAACCACGTCCATGCAAAGTCCTTCTCTTTGGATAATTTTGCACATTGATAAAGTCAAAAACGCTTTTGAAGCATATGCAGCTCTTGTTCTTTCATATTTATTTAAAAACGAATTTTTAATTTCACTGCATTTTTCTACTATCGCAGTTTCACTCATAACATAAAGAGGTGTACCATATTTTTGGGCTAATTCAACGGTATTGCAGCCGTCAAAATATAAAATGTTGCCTTTAATCTCTCTTTCCATAACCTTTATCTCCTTTATTTAAATATATGCTTAACTTTAATATATTTTACTAGTATAATCTAATACTGTTATTTATGCAATTATTATGCCAAAATATTCTTTATTTCGATATTGTTTATTTTTTACCAATTGAAACCATAATATTGACATATTCATAAAAAGGCTTTAACATTACTATAATAACTAGAAAGGGTGAGCACTATTAGAAAAAAAATTGCTATTGTTGCATTAGACCGTGCAGCTTCATTGTTTTATGAAAGTCAAATTGAAGAGCTATTTGGAGAATTAGTTTATACTAGTTCTTACAATGTGTCAGATGGTTCTGTAAAAAATATAGCTGAAACTGATATATTTGTGGTTACCACTGATGCATTGAACAGTATGGGCGATTGTTTTAAATTTCTACCAAGCAATATTCCTAAGGTTGAAATTGCAGTAAACTTTACCAAGAAATCCATAGATACTTTAATGACAGTTCCAAATGAAAGCAATTCCTTATTTGTTAACTTAAGCGAAGAAATGGTACGTGAATCCATTACAAGACTATCACAATTAGGTGTAAGCCACATAAACTTTATTCCTTATTATCCTGGAGCAACTCTAAAGAGCAATTGTGAACTTGCAATCACTGTGGGTGAAAGCCGTTATGTTCCTAGTGGAGTTAAAACAATCATTGACCTAGGCCAACGCGTCCTTGATTCAACTACTATAGTAGAAATTGCTTTAAGATTAAAATTGGATTATTTACTAGAAAGAGAAAATTTCAAAGAATATTTCAGCTCAATTGCTACAAACAACTACAGTTTCGACAAACTTTTCGGACGTTCTTTGCACATGGAAAGCCAATTTGAAATTTTAATGGAGATTATTGATGCTGGTATTATTGGCGTAAATGAAAGTGATGTGGTTTTTGCGTGCAATTCAAAATCTGTTGATATAACTGGAATCAAAAAAGTTCATGTAATAGATAAACCAGCTGTACTATATTATCCATTCCTGCCTTTTAATGAATGTAGGCTTACACGGAAAAAAATTAATAATCGTTTAGTAAAATTTAAAGGTGTCGATATTAACGCTACAATTGCTCCAATAATAAGAGGAAATGAATATATCGGTGCATTTGCAATAATTCAGAGATTTACTGAAGAAGAATCAAAACAACAGAAATTTCGTATTCAATTGCTTAATAAAGGACACACCGCTAAATATACATTTGATGATATTATTGGAGAAAGTTCCGCAATTAAAAAAGCTTGTACCATAGCCAAAAAAATGGCAAAAAACAATTCAACAGTTCTAATAACTGGTGAAAGTGGAACTGGTAAAGAACTTTTTGCCCATGCAATTCACAATGAATCAGATAGAAGAAAATTGCCGTTCATAGCAATAAATTGTGCTGCAATGCCTGACAATCTCCTTGAAAGCGAACTTTTCGGATACGAGGAAGGTTCTTTTACAGGGGCTAAACGTGGAGGTAAATTAGGACTTTTTGAATTCGCCCATAAAGGTACTCTTTTCTTAGATGAAGTGGAAGGAATGAGTCAAGCCCTTCAAATTAAGCTTTTAAGAGTAATTCAAGAAGGTGAAATAATGCGTGTAGGTGGGGATAAAATCATAAGTATCGATGTAAGAATAATTGCAGCCTCTAATGAAACTCTTGAAGACCTTGTAACAGAAGGTGTTTTTCGAAGTGATTTGTACTATCGCCTTAATACCTTGCCAATACTGATTCCTCCTCTTAGGGAAAGGGGAGAAGATATAATGATTTTGTTTGAACACATGAAAAAAAAGTTAGGAGGTTGTTTTAATATAACCCCTAAAATAGTTGCAACGTTCACATCTCATCATTGGAAAGGAAATGTTCGGGAGCTTCACAATTATGTTGAATATTTTACTTATTTGGGAAAGGACCTTATTGATTACGATGACTTACCTTCAAGTTTCCATAG
>JBGUET010000062.1:0-9509 GCA_041821225.1 Sedimentibacter sp. | reverse complement strand
GTTGTTGAAGGCGAAATAAAGGACCTAGCAGCAAAGGAAGGATCTAGCATTACATTTAGATACAGCCCTGGCTATGGAGATGTGCCTATTTCTCATCAAGGCGATATATTAGCTGCCTTAAATGCTCAAAAGCTAATTGGTTTATCAGTTTCAGATTCTTCCATATTAATTCCAAGAAAGTCAGTTACGGCCTTTATAGGTTTTTCTAACAGTGATAGAATAAATAAAAAATCTTGCTATAATTGCAATCTATTTGGCAATTGCAGCTTTTCTAAAGAAGGAGATGGTTTCTGTGTTAAATAAATTAAATGAAAAATTCCTGTTCTTTGATGGTGCAATGGGTACCATGCTTCAAAATTCAGGATTAAAGACCGGTGAATTACCGGAAGAATACAATATAACTAATAGAGAAGTTATATATAATATCCACCAAGAGTATTTAAATGCCGGCGCAAATATTATAACTACAAATACATTTGGTGCTAATAGGTTGAAATTAAAAAATTCTTCCTATACTGTTGAAGAAATTGTAACCGCTGCTGTAAAAACAGCAAAACAGTCCATGGCAAAACTTACAGAAAAATACGTGGCGCTAGATATTGGTCCAATAGGAACTCTTCTATCACCATTAGGTACATTAGCCTTTGATGAAGCCTATGACATATTTAAAGAGCAAGTAGAAGCAGGTGTAAAAGCTGGTGCAGATATAATACTTATTGAAACCATGACTGATATATATGAAGCAAAGGCTGCGATCCTTGCTGCTAAAGAAAACTCTGTACTTCCTGTATTCTGTACAATGTCATTTCAAGATAATGGTCGTACCTTTACAGGTACTGATGTAGCTACATTTGTTTCAGTGGTTGAAGGCCTTGGGGTGGATGTGCTTGGAGTTAACTGTTCCTTAGGACCTAAACAATTGCAACCCATTGTTGATGAACTGATAAAATATAGTTCCATACCTGTAATGGTACAGGCAAATGCAGGTCTGCCTAAATATAAAAATGATACTACCTACTATGATATTGACCCTGATGAATACAGCCATGAAGTAAATATAATGGCAAATAAAGGTGTAGCAATATTTGGAGGCTGCTGTGGAACTACACCTGAATATATTATAAGCCTAATAAACGGTTTAGATAGATTAAAACCATTAGGAATCACCAAAAAACACTTTACAACTGCCACTTCATCTTCAAAAACAGTATTTTTAGGCAATGAAGTCAAAATTATAGGTGAAAGAATTAACCCTACTGGTAAAAAAAGATTAAAAGAGGCTTTGCGAGAAAACAACCTTGACTATGTTATGAGAGAAGCCATAGCACAGCAGGACAGCGGTTCTGATATTTTAGATATAAATGTTGGACTTCCTGATATTGATGAAAAAGAAATGATGAATAGAATAATAACTGAAGTGCAAAGTGTAATTTCTCTGCCATTGCAAATAGATAGTTCAGACACTGAGGTTATTGAAGCTGCCGCAAGAATATACAACGGGAAGCCTATAATAAATTCTGTTAACGGCAAAAAAGAAAGCATGGAAACAATATTTCCAATTGTAAAAAAATATGGTGCATTGGTTGTAGCATTGACCCTGGATGAGGACGGTATTCCCAAAACCTCTGAAAAAAGATTAGAAATTGCATCAAATATAATTGATACAGCTAAATTATATGGTATACCAGAAGAAAATATACTTGTAGATCCTCTTGTGTTGACTGCTTCTGCCGAACAACAAGCAGTAATGGAAACACTTAAAGCAATTCCTTTAATTAAAAACAAATATAATGTAAAGATAGTTTTAGGAACCAGCAATGTATCTTTTGGATTGCCTAACAGAAAATTATTAAATACTACTTACTTGGCTATGGCTCTAGGTTTTGGATTAGATGCACCTATTACTGATTCAACCAATGAATCGTTAATGGGTGTTATAAGATCATTTAAAGTATTGACTAATCAAGATAAAGATAGTAGGGATTATATCAGCGCTTACAGCAATGTAGTTGTAGAAAACACTGTAACTACTTCTAATACTGACTTAAAAGAAATAATCATAAAAGGTTTAAAAGATGAAGCCAAAAAAGTTTCTCTAGAACTTCTTGAACAATATACTTCTATTGAAATAGTAAATGAATTTATGATACCTGCCTTAGATATTGTAGGCGAAAGATATGAAAAGCAAGAAATATTTTTGCCTCAGCTAATAAGAAGTGCAGAAACTTCAAAAATAGTATTTGAAGCATTAAAGGAAAAATCAATTAAAGAAGGCGTTGAAATAATTGATGGTAATAAAATACTCTTAGCAACTGTTAAGGGAGATATACACGATATAGGGAAAAACATAGTGAAGCTCATCCTTGAAAACTACGGTTACAAAATCATAGATTTAGGCAAGGATGTTAGTATAGAAAAAATCGTTGAAACTGTTCAAAAGGAAAATATTTCTTTAGTAGGTTTAAGCGCTTTGATGACTACTACAGTAAAAAATATGGAATATACTATAAAACAACTAAAAGCTCAATCCCCTAATATAAAAATCATGGTTGGGGGTGCAGTATTAACTCCTGATTACGCTTCTAAAATAGGTGCTGATTATTTTGCTAAAGATGCAAGAGAGGCTATCGAAATTGCTAAAATAGTATTTTTGTAAAACCAGAAAAGTAATTGTTTATTCTTTTTACTCCTAAATACAATAAATTTATCTTACAGTATTCCACATATTCAATGGGAATACTGTTTTTTTAAGTGCTTTTAAGCAAAAACACTACAATTATTTTAATTCATGAACTATGTTTGGAGGAACTTCACCACGTAATGCCTTCACCATATTTTCAGCAGCAAGCATAGCCATATCATTTCTTGTTTTTTCAGTAGCAGACCCTACATGAGGCATGAGAACTGCATTTGGTAATTTAAGAAGAGGATTGTCCTTGTTAATTGGCTCCTTTTCAAACACATCAAGACCTGCACCTAGAATTTGTCCTTCTTCCAAGGCTTTAATCAATGCTTTTTCATTTACTGTTGCCCCACGGGACGCATTAATAAATATAGCATCATTTTTCATTAGATTAAACTGTGCCTCATCAATCAAATGATATGTTTCATCATTCAACGGTGTCATAACAAGAACAAAATCACTTTTCTTTAGCAATCCATCAAAATCGCTGTATTGTACTCCTAAACTTTCTTCTACCTCATATTTTCTTGTTCTATTATAATATAAAACATCCATATTGAAACCTAATTTTGCCCGTCTTGCAACATCTTGTCCAATTCTTCCCATACCAACAATTCCCAATGTCGCATGATGCACATCTTTTCCAAAATAAAGTTCATTGTCTACGGCATCCCACTTACCATCTTTTACATAGGAATTTAGTTCTGGTATTTTTCTTGCACAAGAAAGCATTAAACCAAAAATCAAGTCAGCAACAGTTTCGTTTAAAACTCCCGGTGTGTTGGTACCAATAACATTTCTTTCTTTCATGGCTTCAATATCAAAATTATTATAACCAACAGATACATTGCTAACAACTTTCAAGTTAGGAGCATGGTCTAATAAATTCTTATCAATCTTTGTTCCGCACACTAGAAGTCCTTCTATACCATGTATTTTGTCTAGCAAACCCTCATAACTAATTTGCCCATCTTCATTAATTTTTTCATAGTCACAATATTCTCCAATAAATTTTTCAACATAATTAGGTATTTGTTTAGCAATAAAAACTTTTGGTCTATTCATTATCATTTCTCCTGATTTATAAATATTTTGTTCATCTATTATAGATATCTTTGTAATTATACTAAGAAACAGCTTGTTCTTCAACTACTTTTTCAATTGTTGTATTATGTGCCTTATTAATAAAATACTTATTCCTGCTGGTAGTTCCCCTACATCTGAAAAAGCCATAAACCGTACCTATTATTATTTTTATTTGAATGGCAAGACAGATGAAATGTCCCCCTGTCTGAAATTCGACAAATTTCATACAATTATATTGAATTGTATGATTATAAGTGTTATATTATTTTGGATTGATTGTTTATTAACGGAGGACTTATGGTTTTTTCCAGCTTGGTTTTTTTATATTTGTTTTTACCTATTAATATTGTTTTATATTTTATAATCAAAAATACAACTTATAGAAATATTGTGCTGCTTTGTTTTTCTTTGCTTTTTTATGCATGGGGTCAACCTTTCTATGTAGTATTGATCATACTTAGCACACTGATTAATTATTCTCTATCCTTATTGATTAACAAGTACAAAGGGAGTAATACGAGTAAATTCTATTTAATCATAGCTATTATTTTTGATTTAGGACTTCTAGGATTCTATAAATACTACAATTTCTTAATTAGCAATGCAAATTTCATTTTCAACTCCAATATTGCGTTAAGCCACATAGGACTTCCTATTGGAATATCATTTTTTACTTTCAAAATAATATCCTACATGGTTGATGTTTACAAAGGTGAAGTAGTAGTTCAAAAGAAATTCTACAAGCTTCTTCTCTATGTATCCATTTATCACCAAATCATGTCAGGACCTATTGTTCGTTACAAGGATATGGAAGCAGAACTTGATAACAGAGTAATTACAGCAAATAACATGAGTTATGGTATAAATAGATTTATTGTAGGATTGTTAAAGAAAGTAATGATTGCCAATGCTGTGGGACTAACTGCAACTACATTTCTTTCGAGTAACTTTTCTGAACTTTCTGTTTTAGGGGCATGGCTTGGAATAATTATGTACACATTGCAAATTTATTTTGATTTTTCTGGATATTCTGACATGGCTATAGGATTGGGAAGAATTTTCGGTTTTACTTACAAAGAAAACTTTAATTATCCTTATATAGCTACAAGTGTACAAGATTTTTGGAGAAGATGGCACATATCTCTAGGCAGTTTCTTTAGAGATTATATTTATATTCCTTTAGGTGGAAACAGAAATCATTACATAAGGAATCTGTTTGTGGTTTGGTTTCTCACAGGCTTTTGGCACGGAGCAAGCTATAATTTCATCGTATGGGGATTATATTATGGTGCTTTTATGTTGATTGAAAAATATTTTCTATCTAAATTACTGCACAAGCTGCCATCATTCATATCCCACATCTATGCGATTTTAGTTATAATTGTTGGTTGGGTATTCTTTTACTTTATGAATATAACTGATGCATTGGAATTCATAAAAATATTGTTTGGTTTTGGAAATAATCCAATTTACGATATTAAATTTGAAGTTGAATTTTTCAACAACACTATATTGTTAATTGTAGCAATATTTGCTTCAACTCCTATATTTAAAAATATTTACAAAAAAATCATTGAACCAACAACAAAGTACAAAACAGTCAGCATTATTCACGGATTTGTCAATGCCGCTATTTTGGTTATTTGCACTTCTCTCTTGGTGGGACAAACTTTCACGCCATTTTTATACTTTAAGTTTTAGGGGGTATTATGGACAATAATTTTAAAAACAAAACAAATATTATAGTATTTATATTAGCCGTATTAATTATTTCAATAGCAAATACATTTTCTCCTAAAACCCAGACGGTTTCTAAAACTGAAAATAGGAATCTTGCAGCAAAGAGTCCACTTACTATTGAATCTTTATATTCTGGGGAATACATCAGAAATTATGAAAGTTATTTTTCAGACCACTTTATAATGAGGGATTTTCTTGTGGTAACAAGCAAAAAAATAACGTCCTTGAATGGAATAACAAGAGACCAGGAAGTTGCGCTAGTTGATTTTGACGGTCAAAACGTTGGAGGCGGCGGTGATAGTGACAGCGATGAAACAACCACTGAAAACAACACTCAACCAAGTACGAAGGGAAACTTACTGATTCTTGATGATACAGTTATGGAATTATACAAATTTAATGAAGCATCTTCTAAATCATATGCTGACATGTTAAACACTGCATCTGATAAAATGGGTAGCGACGTTAAAGTGTATTCGCTGATTGCACCTATACAAATTGAATTCCTCACAGAAAAAAAATACAAAGATTTGTCAGATTCCCAAATTGACGGCCTTAACTTCATAAAAAACAACCTAACAGAAAAAGTAACCGCTGTAGATGCTTATACTCCATTAAAGGAACATATAAATGAATATGTTTATTTTAGAACTGACCACCACTGGACCGGACTAGGGGCATACTATGGATATACAGGATTTGCAAAAGCAGCGGGATTAACTCCTCTACCCCTTGATAATTTCAAATCTGGTGAAGCACCTGGTTATCTTGGGTATTTATCAACAGTAAATCCTTCGGAAAAAATAAATAGCAACCCTGATAATGTAATTTATTATAACCCACCAGTTAAAAGTGAAATGCAGGTTTATTTCTATGATACAGATACTGGAGAAAAGAAATCTTACGCAGGTGCCGTTATAAACAAGACATATATTGATACTGACCAGAAATACGGCATATTCTTAGGTGGAGATTTTCCACTAGGAATAATAAAAACCGATGCACCAACCAACAAAAAAATAATGGTAATCAAGGATTCTTATGCAAATGCATTTATTCCTTTCTTGCTTCCCCACTACAGCGAAATATATGTGGTTGACCCTAGGCATTACAAAGAAAACATACTTACACTTGTAAAGGAAAATAATATTCACGAAGTTTTGTTTTTAAATTATATTTTAACAACCACTTTTGAAAGCTATATCGACAACGTACTTAGTTTAATGGAAAATTAAATAAAAAAGCAGTGAGTTTGTGTTTTAACACAAACTCACTGCTTTTCTATTATGTTATTAATAATAGTTGCCACCATTCAACTGATGGTAACCTCTAGGATACCCACATACAGGACATATTTCAGGAGCACATTCATTCCATACTAAATTGCCACAAGAAAGGCAAACCCATGCTACCTTGTTGTCTTTACAAAAAACTTGATTATTTCTAATGTTCTCTGCCATATTGTCAAACTTGTAATCATGAAGCATTTCTATATGAGCAACTTGATTAAACAAATTTGCAATATCAGGATACCCTTCTGCACGGGCTGTAGTAGCATAATCAATATACATATCTGTCCATTCACAACATTTATAATTATATGATTCTTCTAAATTTTCTAGGGTTGATGGCATTTGACCATTATTTAACAACTTAAACCATATTTCCCCATGTGCTCTATCGGTTCTTGCAGTATCCTCAAAAACATTTCCAATTTGCTCATATCCATCTTGTCTTGCTTTTTCACCATAAATTAAATATTTTGAACTCTCTTGCATCTCTCTTTCAAAAGATTTTTGCAGATTTTCATATGTCTTACTTTGTTTAAAGTTATTTGCCATAATCACTGCACCTCTATAATATTATTCATTTCTATATTATGAATTGAAAAATATATAGTGATTAATAAATTATATTATGTTTCAAATATCATTTGATAATTTTACTCCTTTATTGAATTTAATTTGCAATAAATATTTAGTTTTTCAAACTTTAAAAATTAAGGACAAATGGCAAAAAAATAAATTTATTAAATAGTATTTAATAAAAACAATAATTACGAATATAAAAACAGAATCTGTAAAAGCTATTGTTGAGGTGATTATAAATGAGAATGATGAGATCATTTGGTACAGGAAAGATTATGCTTGGAATTGGTTTAACAGCTGCAACTGCTGCAATGGTTGCAATGGCACCCACAATAAAAAACATGGCCGTTAATATGAAATCTGATTCTAATAAAGTATTAACTGATGAAACTTATGATCATAATACAATGAAATAATTTAAGAGCATGTATTATTATAACTCAAAAAAAAAAATCACTTAGGACGGATTTTCTAATAAAAGATCCGTCCTAAGTGATTTTTTTATTTTTCTACTTTGGGTTTTTTCCTATATGTTCTTTTTTTTGGCTTTTGGGTAATAGTAGTTACAACTTTGTCTTGCTCTGTAGGATTATTGCTTAAAGAAACCCATAGTGATGTTCCCTCATCTCCTTTAGTGTGCATTTCAAGAAAATCAAATTTCTTCAAGAACTTGGAGAGTTTAGTATCTCCATAATTTCTAACATCAAAATCCGGATATCTCTTTACTAACCTACTTCCTAATTCACCAATATTCATACTTTGTTCTTCATCATCATTTTCATTGACCATTTTTATTATTGCCATTTTAATTGTATTTAAATCAGTCATAGCCTTTGAATTGTCAATTTTATCTGGTGAATTTGTGCTTTTTACTGATTTTGTACTTTTGTCTTCTGGTTCATTTTCAGTTTTATTTTCGTTACCTTTAACTAATGGAGAATTAGAATCAGTAGCCATGTTGTTTTCTGATGCTAATAGTACATCAAGATATTTAAATTGATTGCAGGATGCTATAAACGGTTTAGGTGTTTTCTTTTCACCCATTCCAACTACTAGCATACCTGATTCACGAAGTCTAGATGATAGTTTTGTAAAATCACTATCACTTGAAACAATACAAAATCCATTAACATGTCCAGAATACAATATGTCCATAGCATCAATTATCATAGCTGAATCGGTAGCGTTCTTACCTACAGTATAGCCGTATTGCTGTATTGGGGTTACAGAATTCTCAAGCAATACATCTTTCCATGATGCAGTATTAGGTTTTGTCCAATCTCCATATATTCTTTTATATGTTGCAACACCATAATTAGAAATTTCGTCTAAAATATATTTTATGTATTTTGCTGATACATTATCTGCATCAATTAAAACCGCAAATCGTTTTTCTTCAACCATATAAGTTTCCTCTCCGCGTACATGTTATATATATGATACTTCAATTCCCATAATTTTTCAACCTAAAACAACAGATATAAAAAAATTTATTAATTTTATTGTCTTTACACTTGACAAGGGGCTTAAAAAGTATTATTATTAATTTGTAATCATTACAAGTTGATAATAATTACAATGTTGTTAGTTGCTTGTGTTTTAAAATAGAAAGGGAATAAAATGAAACTTAAATTTGAAGAATTGCTAACTGAATTAAAGGTTAAAAAAATTCGTCTTTCTCACCAAAGGTTGAAGGTATTAGAATATCTTGTTCATAATCAATGTCATCCTACTGTTGAGCAAATTTATAATGGATTGCATAAGGAAGTCCCTACATTATCAAAAACAACCGTCTACAACACATTAAATACATTAACAGAGGCTGGATTAGTAAGAGTAATAACCATTGAAGACAATGAAACTCGATATGATATAAACACCGGCAACCATGGTCATTTCAAATGTGAGATTTGCAAAAATATCTTTGATTTCAACATAGATATTGACTCATTTGATTCTGGTGAACTAAAGAATTTCGAAATCAAAGACAAGAATGTATATTTCAAAGGTGTATGCTCTAAGTGCCTTTCAAATACAAAAACTAATCATTGCTAATAAAAATATTATAAATAAATGGAGGATTATTATGGAAGAACAAAAAACACTTAAAAATCTTATGGATGGTTTTGCAG